>JBBQQZ010000065.1:0-13351 GCA_038215325.1 Tepidisphaerales bacterium
GGAAGTTGCCAGTTACCAGTTGATAGTTGCCAGTCCGAAACTGCTGGCAACTATCAACTGGCAACTGGCAACTCAATTCAATGGAAATCATCAAAGGCATCGGGGTTTCACCCGGCGTGGTCATCTGCCCCGCCGTGGTGCTGGACGCCGAGGATTTAGTCATCCCGCGACGCGGCATCGAGGCTTCGGCCGTCGATGCGGAGGTCGCGCGCCTGCATGACGGGCTCGCCAAAGCCCAGGCCGACCTCGAAGTCCTTCGCAACGACCTCGCCGCCTCCCACGGGAAAGACATCGCCTCGATCTTCGATTTCCACGCCGGCCTGCTGAAGGACAAGGCGCTGATCGGGCAGATCGTCGCCGAGATCAAGTCGCACCGGTCCAACGCCGAGTTCGCGGTCAGCGTCGCGATGCGAAAGCTCGCCGGCACGTTCCTTCAGATGAAGGATTCGTACCTCGCCGACCGGGTGAAGGACATCCACGACATCGAGAAGCGCGTGCTGCGCACGCTGATCGGCGGGAAGCACGAAGGGCTGACGCGGCTGGATCACAACGTCGTCGTCATCGCGCACGATCTACTGCCTTCGCAGACCGCGGCGCTGGACAAGAAACACGTGAAGGGCTTCGCCTGCGACGTTGGCGGCAGAACGAGCCACACCGCGATCGTCGCCCGCGCGATGGGCATCCCGGCGGTGGTCGGGCTTGGCAATCTCACCGGCGCGGTTTCCGGCGGGGATCTGGTCATCATCGACGGAACGCGCGGGGTGGTGATCGTCAATCCCGATCCGGACCAGCTCAGGGAACACGAAGAATACGTCCGCCAGCACATCAAGCTTGAGGCCGAACTCGCCGGCCTCGCCGATCTGCCCGCCCAGACCACCGACGGCCATGCCGTCTCGCTGATGGCGAACATCGAATTCCCCGCCGAAGTCGACGACGCCCTCGCCAAAGGCGCCGCAGGCGTCGGGCTTTATCGAACCGAATTTCTCTACATGGCCTCCGAAACTGAGCCGACCGAGGAAGACCACTACGTCGCCTATGTTGACGCCGCCCGGCGCTGCAAAGGCCGGCCGCTGGTCATCCGCACGCTCGATCTCGGGGCTGACAAGTACGCGTATGGCAAAGGTCCGGTCAAAGAGGCCAACCCGTTCCTCGGCGACCGGTCCATCCGCATGTGCCTTCACAACCTGCCGATGTTTAAGAACCAGCTCCGCGCCATCCTTCGGGCCAGTACCGAAGGGGATGTGCGGATCATGTTCCCCATGATCACCACGATCATGGAATTGCGGCAGGCGCGGATGGTATTGAACGACGTGATGGAGGAACTGGAAGACGAAGGCATCCCGTTCCGCAAGGATTTGCCCATCGGCATGATGGTCGAGGTCCCCTCGGCCGCATTGATGGCGAACAACTTTGCGCGGGAAGTGAACTTCTTCTCCATCGGAACGAACGACCTGATCCAGTACACGCTGGCGGTCGATCGGACGAACGAAAAGGTCGCGGGTTTATTCACCCCCGCGCACCCTGCGGTGCTGGCGCTGATCCGCGACGTGATCCGCGCCGCCAACCGCAACGGCATCAGCGTCAGCGTCTGCGGCGAAATGGCGGGCGAACCGCTGTACACGCTCCTGCTCTTGGGCCTGGGTCTGAACATTTTCAGCATGAACGGACCCGACGTGCCAGAGGTGAAGAAAATCATCCGCAGCACAACCACCGAACACGCGCGCCAAGTGGCGCGCAAGGTACTTAGTTTCGACTCCGAGCGGCAGGTCATGCATTACCTGCGCGAAGAGACGCGAAAAATCATCCCGGAAGCTTTTTAAGAAAGGAGTCAGGAGACAGAAGACAGGAGACAGAAGAAGACGGAGATTCATTTCTCCTGTCTCCTGTCTCCTGACTCCTGTCTTCTTCCCACATGGCCAAGGAAATGCTCATCAATGTCAGCACCGGCGAGGAATGCCGGATCGCGCTGATTAACGAAGGCAAGCTCGAAGAACTCTATATGGAGCGAACGAGCGCGACGTCCCACGTCGGCAACATTTACAAAGGCAAGGTCACCAACGTCGAACCGTCCATCCAGGCCGCGTTCGTCGATTTTGGGATCGGCCGCAACGGGTTCCTGCACATCTCGGACCTGATGCCCAGCTACTTCGGCAAGAAAGGCGGCGACGTCACCGAACCCGTCGGCCGAAAACTCTCGCGCCGTGATCGCCCGCCGATCCAGCAGTGCCTGCGCAAGGGCGACGAAATCATCGTCCAGATCATCAAGGAAGGCATCGGCACCAAGGGTCCGACCCTCAGCAGCTACCTCAGCATCCCCGGCCGTGTGCTGGTGATGATGCCGGGCATGGCCAAGATGGGCATCAGCAAGAAGATCGAAGACGAAGTCGAGCGCGCCCGCCTCCGCAAGATTCTCGACGGGCTCAAGCCCCCGAAGGACTGCGGGTTCATCATCCGCACCGCCGGCATCGGCAAGTCGAAGATCGAGATCGAGCGCGATCTGAAATACCTCGCCCGCCTGTGGGAACAGCTCAAGAAAAAGATCGACAAGGATAAGCCCCCGGTCGAACTCTACACCGAAGGCGACCTGGTCACCCGAACCGTGCGCGACGTGTTCAGCAGCGACGTTGACCAGATCATCATCGACGAAGCCGAGACCGCCAAGAAGGTCAAGGACTTCATCAAGCTCGCCATGCCGCGCACCAAGAACAAGGTGATCGCGTATGACGAGACGATCCCGCTGTTCCACAAGTACGACATTGAAGCCGAGATCGAAGGCATCTATTCGCGTCGCGTGGCGTTGCCTAGCGGCGGATCGCTGGTGATCGACCAGACCGAGGCGATCGTGGCGATCGACGTCAACAGCGGCAAATTCCGTGACCACTCCGACGCCGAAACCACCGCCTTCAAGACCGACCTCGAAGCCGCCGACGAAATCCCGCGCCAGCTCAAGCTGCGCGACATGGGCGGCGTCATCATCTGCGACTTCATCGACCTGCGCTTCGATCGTCATCGTCGTGAAGTCGAAGAGCGTCTGCACAACAATCTCAAGAACGACCGCGCCAAGACCCGCATGCTCCGGATGAGCCAGTTCGGCATCATCGAAATGACCCGCCAGCGCATGCGCCCGAGCCTGAAGAAGAGCATTTACCAGGAATGCGTCGCCTGCCGTGCGCACGGCATGGTGAAGACGCCTGAATCGATGTCGCTGGACGTGATGCGCAAGCTCCGCATCGCCGCGTCGGATGCGGCGGTCGTTCGCGTGCTGCTTACGCTGCACCCGGAGGTCGCGTCGTACCTTCAAAACCGCAAGCGCGCCGAACTCGCGACGCTTGAAAACGAGATGCAGAAGCGCGTCATCATCACCGTCGATCGCGATCTGCCGATGGACGAGGTGAAGTTCGAGCTTTACGACTCGCGGGATGGATACATCTTCATCTCCGAACTCGGGATGGCGCTTCCGCAGACCCATCAGCAGCAGCGGCAGGGTGGTTCGAGCGGCGGACGCGATCGGGGTCGAGACCGGGACCGCAACCAGTCCAAGCCCAAGCACGACCGTCATCACGAGGAAACCGAATCGATCGACGCCGAAGACCTCTTCAGCGAAGACACCGAGTCGGAACCGAAGAAAAAAGCGCTCGGGCCGAAGCCCGTCGCCACCCGCGGCTTGGCCGCAAAGGCTGATAAGGCCGACAAGTCCGACAAGTCCGACAAGTCTGAGTCGATCGAACAGACCGGCGAAGACGATGAAGCCAGCGTCGTTGATGTCGACGAAGGCGGCGACGAACTGCCCGGCCACGCTCCGGACGCGTTCTTGGAACCGGGGGACCGCGATCGCTACCGCGACCGCGATCGTCGCGGTGGCCGAGGCGGTGGACGCGATTTCCGCAATAACCGCGACTCGCGCGGCGGTGGTGGTGGTGGACAAGGCGGCGGGCAAGGCGGTGGACAGCAGAACCGCTCGCAGCCGGTCGGTGACGACCGTGCCCCGCGCGACGACCGACCGCAGCGCGACGACCGTCCACAGCGCGACGACCGTCCACAGCGCGACGATCGTCCCCAGCGGGATAATCGCCAGCAACGCGACGACCGACCCCAGCGAGACAACCGCCAGCAGCGAAACGACCGTCCCCCGCAACGAGATGATCGTCCGCAGCGTGACGATCGCCCGCAGCGCGATGATCGCCCACAGCGTGACGATCGTCCCCAGCGCGATGATCGCGCCCCGCGTGAGGAGGGCGCACCGGTCGACAATCGTCCGGGCGGTGATCGTCCGCAAGGTGGCGAAGAAGGCCAGGGTGGAACTCGACGCCGTCGGCGTCGCCGCGGCCGTCGGGGTCGCGGTCGCAGTGAACAGAACGGCGGAGCCGATAACGCCGACGCGCCGAACCTGAACGGTCCCCAGGACCAGCGCACCCCCGCGCCCGGCGGCTCGACGCAGCCGATCGACGACGCGGAGTACGACGATACGACGCACGACAAGCCGGCACCCGGCAACGAGTTGTCGGATCACAACACGCCCCAGGCGCAGTTGCAGCGTCGCGACGAGATGGCCGCCAGCAAGGGTGGTCGTGGCGATCGGGGTCGACGCGGTCGCGGCGGTCGTGGTCGGGGTCGGGGTGGCAAGGATCAGCCGCGCACGCCGAGCTTCGATCGAACCGGTCTCCCCGATGACGAGGAACTGGAACGCGAAGCCGCCGAACTGGAAGCCCGCCAGGCCCGGCTCGCCGCCGAAGCCGACACGGCCCAGCCGATCGACGAGATGCCGCACGACGACGACGATGACACCGACGTCGAGGAACTGAGCGACGCCGAGCTGACGACACCTCCGCCGGAAGCGGCACCCGCGCCGATGGAAGAGGTCAAGAAGCCTGCCGGGAAGGGTGAAAAAAGCGCCCCCGCGCCGCGTGCCCCGCGCACCCGCTCGACCAGCAAGCGCGTGCCTCCGCCTCAGCCGGACGTCGTGAAGACGGGCACGGTCGACAAGCACCTGGCCGACGATGAACCCGTCGACCACGAGCCGGTGCGACGTCCCCGCAGCGTCCGCGATCTGGACGAGCTGCCGGACTTCGACGAAGACTGATCGGCAGTTTCACTCCCATCACCAATAGCACCAAAGCCCACGCCATCGCGGCGTGGGCTTCGGTGTTGAAGTTGCCTGGCAGCCGCAACGCTACGCGTAGCGTTGCGGCTCTCGGCGACTTCCGTGCGCGAGCGGGCGGTGATTTTGGTGACACGACCGGATGCGGTGGGGCGCGTTTGCCGCGATCAAGCGGCCGACGGTGCCGAGCGGATTTTCTTTGCCGATCGGAGGTATCGCCGCAGGTGCGCGGGGCGGAGCAGTTGCAGTTTCACCCTCGTCGGTACGCGGCGCTCCTGGTTGGAGGCCTTCTGCAACGCCAGGCAGTCCTCGGTGATGCGGTGAAAGTAGCACGGGTCCGCATAGTATTCCTCCCACGCGGCTCGGGCGGCGACCGCCATCTTCTCCCAGCGCGGTTCGGCGGCAAGGATGATTTCGGGAACCCGATTGACGTCGCGCTCAGCGATGCGAATCGAAAATTCGTTCCAGTTCGGACCCGCCGGCTCCACCCAGGCATCACTCAGGATGACCGGCACGCGGCCGACCTCCATGGTTTCAAACAGCCGGATGCTGGATGCGCCCATGCCGCGCGGGCAGATGATGAACTTGCTGGCCAGCAGGCTGTCGACGTACTGCTTCTTCAAGTCGTCGACCCGGTCCTTTTCCTTCGCCTTGACCGCGCCGATGAACGCGTCGCCGTTGTCGCGAATGAGCAGCCGATCGTGGCGGACCTTGAGCAACTGGTGTCTCACCTGCACGGTGCGGGCGCAGCCGATGAACGAGCCGAGGAGTGTGGGATCGACTTCCGTCCGCACCGATGGGTCGAGCAGCTCGTTTTTCAGCATCAGGTACGGCCCGGAACGCATACGAGCGGGATCGTAGTATCGCGCTTCGATCGACGGAAAGATGCCGCGCAGGAGCGGGACGATGTTGTCCATCCCGCTGTGTACGAAGACTTTTTCGGGAAACTGCCTGTACGCTGGATGGCGAAAGATCCACTCGAAAAACGGGCCGCTGCCGGAATCGTCGTGATGCGTTTCGACGAACAGCACGATGTCGGCAGCCTGGGCGCTGTCCACCACTTGGTGCGTGCCGAAGCGATCCCTGGCCGCCATCTGTTCCAGCGCGCGTAAGGCTGTCATTCGGTCCCACCTGGGCGGAACGGATGTGGAGGCGGCACTCGTCAGGAACACTTTGGCCATGCGCAATCCCCGGTACGTATTGCGGCGCATCCTAATAACAAGTCGAGATCGACGCCATGGGCATCGATCTCGACGAGTTTCAGGATGAACTGATTCGGACGCCGACTAGATCTCGACCGCGCCGATGCTCCATGCGGCATTCAGCGGACGGGCGTTGCCCCAGTAGTCGGTGAAGATACCGGCGTACTTGGCACCGTTGGCGGCAGCGGCACCGCCGGGGGCGAAGTTGTTCGCCAGCGGCGTGTTCTGCTGGAAGTCGCCAAGGACTGCGGCCTGGGCGTTCCACGTATCGATGTTGTAGTAACTATTCGCCCGGTTCTGCGATCCGACGACCATGATCCCGGTCCCGCCCGGGGCGTTGGTCTTGATCCACTTCGTCACCGACGCCGGCACCGGCCAGACGTTGTTGGCGATCGTCCTGAAGCTGCTCATGTCGCCATTGGCGACCTGGATCGCGGCAGCGCCGCTGCTGCCGATGATCAGGTTGTCGGAACGGTAAACGTTATTGATGACCGACACACCTTCGGAGCTGCCACCCAGCCACAGGAACCGGCCGGTCGTGCCGTGGTTGATGCCGGTGTTGTTCACGATGTTCAGGTTTACCACGCCACGCTGGTAATCGCTGTCGTACCCGTCAACGATGATCTGAGCCATATCACTCTGTTTGATCACGTTATTCTTCAGCATCAAGTTCTCGGCACCGTGGGCGATACGGAGCCAGCCGCCTTCGAGCAGGTTCGATTCGAACACCACGTTCCGCAGACGCGAATCGGGCTTGTCAACGCCGTCGGCACCGCCGAGCGGCCCGAGCTGGTTGCCGTTGCTCAGCTTGTTCGCGTAGATGGTGACGTAATCTGCCTTCTGAATGTTGAGGGCGTTCTTGTTCACTTCCCAGTCGTAGATCGCCGGGTTCGCGTAGTCGCCATAGGCGATCAGCATGTACTCCATGCCGTAGGCGCGAATGGCGTGTTCGTTGGCGGAATTGACGACCTTGTTGCCCAGCAGGACGAAGTGTGAGCCTTCGCCCCAGACCAAGTAGCTGCGCAGAGCGAACGTGCTCGGGGCGTCGCAATCCTGAACCAGCACGCCGGTCGGAATGCCGTTGGTCTGCACCGCGTAGCCGACGTTCAGGAACGTGCAGCCACGGATGGAGTTGGCAAAGCCGTTGACCTTGATGGCGAACGGCATGCCTTCGCGGTCGCCGGTGGGGACGTTCCAGATCGAATCGAATGTGAGGTCGTCGATCATCGAACCGACGACGTTGCCTTCGATGCGGATGATGTGCGACGAGTTCTTGGCCCCGGCCCAGCGGACGGTGGGGTCGGCGCCGGTGCCGTAGGCAGCGATGCGGACGTTGCCCTTGGAAATCGCCAGGGTCTGCCTGGCGTCGAATGTATCGCCACGCTTGAAGAGGACTTCGACGTCGCCTTGGCCACTGATGAGCTGGGCCGCGCGGACCCAGGTCTTGATCGGGGCCGACTGGGACGTGCCGTTATTGGAGTCGTTACCGTCCGCGGAGACGAAGATCTGCCTTCGGCCTGCGGCTTCGACGTTGATGGTAACCGTCGTTTCGGCGACGCCGCGAAGCTCGTTAATGACGCGGAGCTTGAGGGTGTACGTGCCGGGGTTGGAGTACGTGTGACCGGCGTTGAAGCCGACGAGATTGTTGTAAGACGATCCGTTGTCGCCGAAATCCCACTCGTATCGAGCGGTAATCGGGACGCCTGCACCGAGCTTGGAGTTGGTGCCGTGGACGAAGACCGTCTGCCCGGCTTTGATGGTGGTTTGGAGGAGGTAGATATACGGCGTGGGCTTGGGTGCCGAGGCATCGGTGCCGACCGTGGAGTTCAGGATCGTGCCACCCGCGCCCGCAGCACCGTTGGTGCCACCCCCGACGTACCCGCCCGACCCGTTCGAGCTGCCGCCACCCGTCGAACCGCCGGTGCCGCCCGTGCCACCACCCGTCGAGCCACCCGTGCCGCCCGTCGAGCCGCCCGTCCCACCCGTCGAACCGCCCGTCCCACCCGTCGAACCACCCGTGCCGCCCGTCGAACCACCCGTGCCGCCCGTCGAGCTACCCGTGCCACCGGTCGAACCACCCGTGCCGCCCGTCGAACCACCCGTGCCACCCGTCGAGCCGCCCGTGCCGCCCGTTGAGCCACCTGTGCCACCCGTCGAGCCGCCGCTGGAGCCTGAGTTACCGCCGGGGATGGCGGTGGTGAGCGTGCCTTCGGTGTTGGTCTTGGTTTCGGCTTCGCGAACGGAGTCGAAATCCGCCCCGCCGTCGATGAAATCGGTATCCGCTCCGCCGTCGATGAGGTCGCGACCTAGCCCGCCGTAAAGCCGATCATTGCCCGTACCGCCGACGATCGAATCGTTGCCGATGTCGCCGTAGATTTCGTCCGCCCCGTTGCTGCCGTTGATCAGGTCTTGGCCCTTGCCGCCAAAAATCAGGTCATTGCCGTCGCCACCATTGATGGTGTCATTTCCTGAACCGGAGAAAACGGTGTCGTTCCCGGCACCCATTTCCATGACGATCGGGATGGTGACGGTGGAACTGACCTGGACGAGATCGGCCTTGGATCCGCCGATGATCTTGATTTGCCGGATCGTGCCCATCGCGTAGCTCTGGGTTGCGGTCCCCACGCTGACCACCACGTGCGTCATCGCAGCGTTGTATTGAATGCTGAAGACGTTGCCGCTGTCTTGCAGGCCGGTGACGGTGAGGATATTTCCGGCGATGCGGAAGGTTCCCGTCGCCGTCGGTTTGCCCACCGTGCTGCCGACGAAATCTTCGACGTCGCGCATGTAGCGGGTGCTCAGGGCTTCGTCGGCGCCCGGGCCGCCGTAGGCGATATTCTTGCCGGCGTCCCCGCCGTCGAAGTAGTCATCTCCGGCTTCGCCGTAGAAACGATCGATGCCGCCATTGCCGAAGAAGACGTCGTCGCCGTTGCCGCCGTAGACGGTCTCGTCCCCGGCGCCGCCGAAGATGAAATCGTTGCCGTCGCCGGTGTAGATGCGGTTGCCGCCGCTGATCTCAAACACGCGGTCGTCGCCCGACCCGCCGATGACGGTATCGCTGCCGTTGCCGGGGTAAATCTGGGTTCCCAGTTGGACGTTCTTGCCGACGTTGATGTAATCGTTGAGCCGACCGCCGATAAGGCGGACCGACTTGACTTCCGACGCGTTGAAGTTGATGCGTTCGCCGTTCACGCGTGTGACATAGGTTTGCCCGTCCGCCGTCAGGTTCAGCACCATGCCGTTATCGCGCCGCAGGCTACCTTGCAGGAGCAGGTCGCCTTCGACGAGCGTGATCGCCAGCAAGGTTCGACCTTCCAGGCTTTCCACGACGGGTTTAATCGCGGATGACAGGGGGGAACGGCGTGAAGCGGGGGAGATTCCCCGGCGAGTCAAGGGTGCGAAATCCATGGTGCGTCCTTCTGAACCTGATCGCCACGGTCTGACCGATTGGCGTCGGTTCGGTACTAGGGTGCGAAACAAAACCGCGTCGAGCGGCACGACCCGGATCGTGCATTCTGCCAAACGCCAGGCTTCCTGATCGCCTGTTGCGTGCGCCCCGCACGGACCGTAAGCCGGAACGGAGAGGGGTGCCTCTGTTTAAGCCTTTAGTCACAAGTCGGGCAAGGAAAAAATGCCCGATTTGTTAAAAAAACTTCAGGATCTACTCACGGTGTCGAACAACTGGTTTTTCAAACTGCGTGAGGAACAGCCTCATGCGGATGGTCGTTGCGAGGAGGACTCTTACCGCCACTGCCTGGCCGAACCCTCCGGATGTTCGGCTGGCATCCAATCTACCTGCAAGCGGGGCATCTGCGGTCATCAGAATCCGGCCGTGACAGCGTCCGATAAGTTGCGTGTTCTGACTTAATTAAGAATGCCCGCCGCTGCCCTGCATTCGGAGTCCCTTCGGACCCCATTCAGGGCATCGACCGATAGCCAATGTACCGCCATAAGCTACCAGACCCGTAGTATAGCGAACTGTTGGTCTGGTATTCCAGATAAATATGCCGCCCCTAAATATAAATTCATTAAAGTTTGTCGCAGTTGCCACTCGAACAGGCGATCGCTAGCCTGCGAGTATGGTAGAAATCGATCTCCGCTACGAAGGCGACCTCCGCACCACCGCCCGCCACGCACCCAGCGGGGCGGTCCTGGAAACCGACGCCCCCAAGGACAACATGGGAAAAGGCGAGGCGTTTTCGCCGACCGATCTGCTGGCGACGTCACTGGGCGCGTGCATGCTGACGATCATGGGCATCATCGCGAAACGCGAGCAGATCGATCTGGTCGGAACAACGGTGAAAGTCGCCAAGGAGATGACCGCCACCCCGCCAAGGCGGGTGGCGTCGCTGACGGTGACGTTCGTCGTGCCCGTCGCGCTGGATGACACTCAAAAGCAGAAACTGATCAACGCCGCCCACACCTGCCCGGTACACCGCAGCCTGCACCCGGACGTCAAGGTTATCACTGATTTCCAATGGGTTTGAGCGATTACCGCTTCTGTTACTTCATCGACGCGCTGATCGCGATCGCGGATTGAAGGCAGAGATTGAACTGGTTCGTCAGATCTAAAACGGCAGCGTCCAGGTCGGCGGACGGGCCTGCTTCCACCAGCTTTTCCACCCGCGCCGCAGTCGCCTGAAGCGCCGCGGCGCTCAGGTTCCCGGCGGTGCCTTTGAGCGTGTGGGCGTGACGCTTCGCGTCTTCCCACGCCCCGGCGTTCACGGACTCGCAAAGCCGGGTCAGCGTCGCCGGCGATTGATCCTGAAAAATTTGCAGCATCTGACGCGTGAACTCCACGTCGTCCAGGCACCTGGCCAACAACTTTTCGCGATCGATCGGGTCGGGCACGCTCATATCGCTCTCCATTGAAACATCCGATCCAGCTCCCCGTCAACACGTCGGGGTTTCCTTAGTCCCAGCCCTGCGGCAAAAAGACGCCTTATCGAACGATCGACTTTGAATACTCAAAGTGTTACACTGGTCCACCCGAACTCGGATTCGGGCATTAGTCAAAGCCGTCGCCGCCGTTCGGTCGATGCAACCTGAAGCGATATGAGGGAAACGTCTATGGCCTTGAAGTCCTTGTCCGCAATCGTGATGTTCATTGGCATTCTGGTGACGGGTTGCGACGAGTCGTCCGACGCCGAACCAACGCCTGGCGGGCGCTATCGCGTGGTCTGCACCGTGGGGATGGTCGCGGATGTCGTTCGCAACGTCGCCGGCGATCGGGCAGAAGTCACGCAACTGATGGGCGCGGGCGTCGATCCGCACGGGTATAAGCCGACGCGCGATGATGTCGTTCGCCTGGAGCAGGCGGACGTCGTTTTCTATTCCGGGCTGTTCCTCGAAGGAAAGATGGCCGAGACGCTCAAAAAAATGTCCGAAACGCGGAAAATTTACGCCGCAACCGACACCATCGACCGCGCAAAGCTGATCCACCCCGAAGGCGGCCACCAGCAGTACGACCCCCACGTCTGGATGGACGCCAGCCTCTGGGCCGAAACCGCACTCGTCATCGGCGATCGCCTCTCCGAATACGACCCCACCAACGCCGCCACCTACAAGCAGAACGCCGCCGCCTACGCCGAGCGTTGCCGGCAACTCTTCGCCTGGGGCAAGCAGGTCATGGCGACGGTGCCGCCGGACCATCGCGTGCTGGTCACCAGCCACGACGCCTTCAACTACTTCGGCCGGGCGTACGGCGTCGAAGTCATGGGCGTGCAGGGCATCTCCACCGAATCCGAAGCCAACGTCCGCGACATCAACCACCTGGTTGACCTGCTCGTCGATCGAAAGGTCAAAGCCGTGTTCGTCGAAAGCTCGGTCGCGCCGAAAAACCTCCAAGCCGTGATCGAAGGTGCCAAATCCCGCAACCACCCCGTCACCATCGGCGGTGAACTCTTCTCCGACGCCATGGGCGCCGCAGGAACCTACGAAGGCACCTACCTGGGCATGATCGATCACAACATCACCATCGTGGTAAAGGCTCTGGGCGGAACCGTGGAAGACAAGGGATGGCAGGGAAAACTCAAATGAATGTCGAGTGTCGAATGACGAATGTCGAATGAGATACGGGCTTCCATTCCACACTTGGCATTCGACACTCGACATTGAAGCGAAGCGACTATGACTCTTCTGGACGTTTTCAAATCCTCCTCCACTCCCGTCGGCCACGAGCACGACGCGGCGTCGCCGCTTTCGATCCATGACGTGACCGTCGCGTACGACCGCAAACCGGTCCTGTGGGACGTCGATCTCGATATCCCGACCGGCAAACTCATCGGCGTGGTCGGGCCCAACGGGGCGGGGAAATCGACGCTCATCAAGGCCGTGCTTGAACTGGTCCCGACGCTCGCCGGTGAGGTGCGAATTTTCGGCAAAGCCTACAAGGACCAGCGGCAGCGGGTGGGGTATGTGCCGCAGCGAGAGAGCGTGGATTGGGATTTTCCGATCAGCGCGGTCGATGTTGTCGCGATGGGTTTGTACGGCAAGATCGGCTGGCTGCGGCCGGTGCGGGCGAGTCATAAGAAGAAGGCGATCGAAGCGCTCGATCGCGTCGGACTCGCCGATTTCGCGCACCGGCAAATCAGCCAGCTTTCCGGCGGGCAGCAGCAGCGGGTCTTCCTGGCCCGGGCACTGGTGCAGGACGCCGATCTGTACCTCATGGACGAACCCTTCGCCGCCGTCGACGCCGCGACCGAGGCCGCGATCGTCGAGATACTGAAAGACCTACGCGACGCCGGAAAAACCGCGCTCGTTGTCCATCACGATCTCCAAACCGTCCCCGACTACTTCGACCACGTCATCCTCATCAACGGCCGAATCATCGCCCACGGACCGACCGACACCACCTTCACCCCCGACAACCTCCACACCACCTACGGCGGCAAACTCTCGCTGCTGGAAGAAGTGGCGGAGAAGTTGAGGGAGAAGCGATGAGGCGTGGGGGGGGGGGGGTTGGGGAGGGGGAAAAAAAAAAAAAAGTTTAATAAAAAACCAAAAAAAACACCCCCAACAACAACACAACAGAACAAAAACCCCACACCAC
>JBBQQZ010000066.1:0-13244 GCA_038215325.1 Tepidisphaerales bacterium
CGACATGCGCTCTCCGCTGACGACCTTTACGCCGATGCCGGCGCCCAAGCTCGATGGTACGGTGGAAAAAGAAGAATGGTCGCAGGCAACCGGTTTTACCGGCTTCTTCAATCAAGGTGCGGTTCAGCAATCAGACCGACAGACATTCGTACAGGCCGGCTTCGATGAGAAAAACCTGTATGTTGCCTTCGAATCCACTCAGGATGCGTTGGCGCTGAAGGAAGTAACGCCGGGTCCGAACGTGTCGTTTTCAAATGACGTTGAAGGTTTTGAAGTTTGGATCAAACCGCCGGGCAAGGGGTATTTTCAGGTTATCGTCATGCCAGGCGGGGCAACGATCTTTAAGAGCGAGGACCTTGAGGCCAAATCGTGGGGCAGCGATGCGAAGTTTGCAAGTCGTGTCGAGAACAGCGCCGAAACGCAGGGCGGCATTCTGACGATGGGCAAGAAGATATGGACGGGCGAAATCGCCATTCCGTTTTCCGACCTCCAAGTGGCACCGCCTGCAGAGGGCGAAACGTGGCGCGTGAATTTTTGCCGCGACTTCTCGGTCGCCCAAGGGGCGGCCCGGCTGGCGCCGGATTGGACGACGTGGTCGCCGCTGAAGGCGTATTTCACGGAAGTAAACGCGTTCGGCTACGGCCAATTCAGCCGCAAGGCTCAGCCTTTCAAAATCACCGGGTTCGGCGATCTCAAGGCAGGCCGTATGAAGATCGAGGGCACCTCAGCCGCCCCGGTCGGTCTACAGGCGGTGGCCGTGCTCAATCAGTTTCCCGACAAGGCGGCGATTGACCGCAGTGTGACACAACCCGCCGGCGGTGCATTCAAAATCGAGGAGGAAATCAAAACCTCAGCCACCGGCACGGCGCAAATGACTTTGAAATTCAGTGCGACCGATCTTGCGAGCGGTCTGGTCGTCTCCAAGTCGCGCATCCCCTTTGAGATCAGGCCGTCGTTCTGGCTTGAGCCCATATTGCTGTACAGCGCGAAGAAAGTGGAAGTCGCCGTCAACGCCAGCCGATTGCTGCAGGTGCCGGCCGAAGCCCGTCTGCGGTTGACCGTTGAAAAGGCAGGCGAAGCGCCTGCCGCAACGATCACGCAGGCGCTCGATCCGAAGCACCTGAATTTGGTCACCACGCTCGACGTCGACACCTCCACCGCCGGAACTTACATGGTGAAAGGTGAAGTACTTAATGCAAAGGGTGACGTCGTTGCCAGCACCGCTGAGTCGTTGGTTATTCCGACCAAGCCAGAATGGTACGACAATACGATTGGCATCACTGACGAGATTCCCGCGCCGTTCACGCCCATCGAGCTTGATGGCCGTAAGGCCCGCGTGATACTCCGCGAATACACGCTGCAAGACAACGGTCTTCCCTCGCACGTGCTTGCCAAAGGCAAGGACATGCTCACGGGTCCGATTACCGTGCGAGCGGTCATCGACGGCAAACCGGTGCAGTGGACCTTTAAGCCGCTGGAGAAAATCTCTCAGAAGGGCGGCGAAGTCATCTGGCGCGTTGATGGATCGTCTGCGAAGCTGGGTCTTGCCGGAACACTAAAGCTTGATTTCGATGGGTTTGCCCTGTGGGACGTGAAGTTTACGCCCAAAGGCTCCGTGAAGATCGAAGCGCTTTCTCTCGATGTGCCTGTAGCGAAAGAGCATGCACTATTTGCAAAGGGCGACGGTAGTGCTGTCGCGAGCCTGATGCAGGATCGGTTTACTTCCGCACCCGGCCGTGAGGACACGGTCATGCTCGGTAATAAAAAGACCGAGTGGGGTTCCTGGACCTATAGCCGCAAAGGTTGGATTTGGGGCGAGCAGTTCTATAACGAAATTTACGTCGGCAGTGACGAACGCGGATTTAGCCTGATGACCGAAACAGACCGGAACGTCTACGGCAAAAAGTACGCCGAGTTTCTCGCCGGTGGTGATGAAAAGACGACGCTGATGCGGATTAATCTGATCAGCGAACCGACGACGATTTCAGGCGATCTCCCGTACACGTATTTCTATCAGACGACGCCTGTTCGGCCCGAGCCGAAGGACCCCAGGAAGTGGCACATCACGTTCGACCCGGGATCCGTCTATAACTCATCACTGCCGGGCTACAACACACCCGAGGCTAAAGCGTTCTTGGCAGCCTGCTGGGTCGGTCAGGCGTATTATGACCTTATGCCAGACGGATATCCCAAGTTCCTGCACAGCAGAGAAGAAAGCGTTTACGGCTTGAAAAAATTCCAGGATATGGGCATCAAGGTTCCCCATAATCTTTGGTATGCTGGCGTTGCAGACAGTTTGCCTGAGTACAAGATTTTTGGGCAGGAATGGACCGCGATTCCGAACTATAGTTGGCCGTCGGAGAACTCCACTGTTCAATCAGCCTGCCTGAATAGCTCCTACCAGCAGTTCATGATTCGTAATACCGAAAAGATCGTCAACGATCTTGGGTACGATGGCGTCTACACAGACGCGACCGCCGTCCCCTGCAGCAACGCCCGTCACAACTGTGGTTACGACGGTCGTGACGGCAAGCGTCACCGCGACCTCAACCTGCTCTCAACGCGCTCATTTGTGAAGCGGATGTACGCGGTTCTAAAGTCTGATGGGAAAGACCGCGTGAACTTTTCCCATTCCGGTGAAAGTACATCCACCGCCGGATTTGTTGACGTACGCACACACGGCGAAGAACTCTGCCAGGAAGAGTTCGACCACTATAAGCGCCTGTCTCCCGATTACTTCCGTGCGAAGTACGCCCAGAATGAGTACGGAGTGCCTTACACGTTCTACGCGGTGTTTAACTACAAATGGCGTGCGATCGGCGATCGCGTGCCGATGAGCGAAATACTGATGATGTGTCTCTCGCATCGCATCATGCCGGCCTTAGCATATGACCTAGAATTGATGCCGGTGTGGAAGACGTTCGATCCGTGGTGGACGAGCGCCCAGTTCATTCCGTACTGGAAGCCCAACGCGCCCGCCACCACGAACGATCCGGTGAATGTGCTATCCAGCACTTTCCTCAAACGCGAAGAGAAACAAGCTCTGATTGTGGTCGCCAACTGGCAGTACAAGGATGCGACTGCCAAGGTCAGTCTCAATGCAGCCGAGCTCGGTTTTACTCCCAAAAGCGTCGAACTGCTTGACGTGGAAGCCGGCACAGCCAAGTCGCTTAACCTGTCGGACATCAAAGTTGATCTGAAGTCACGCAACTACCAAGTGCTGCTGGTCAAGTAACAGGATTCGCCATGACCCACACCATGACAAAGCCTAGCAGCCATGTCGCGCCGAGCGTGTGTGAGAACGCCGCTCCGCCGTACGAAACGTTTCTGTGGCTGGAACTGATTGCGTTTGACAACTCGCAGCCGGACATGGGGGTGCGTGCGTATCTGGACAATCTCGGCTTTATGCCGACGGGCCTGTCGATCTTCATGTGGGGTCCGGATTTTGTTCACCAGCACAATGGCGTGGCGAGCGACGCGGAGTTTCCGGCGGACATCGGGGCGTACCTCGATGTGTTCTCCTTCGACAAGAAGCAGCTTGGCCCGCCGTGGAGGAGATTTCAACTCAAGCGCGTCATCGACGAGTTCCACCGATACGGGGTGGAAGTCTATTTCTCGATTTTTCCCAATTCGATGGGCAACCGTTTCCACAAGGAGTGGCTATCAGACAATCCCGAGGTGGAAGTCATTCCGCTTGCGGATTACACGCCCTGGTTTCCGATGCTCCATCCGCTCAAGCGACTGAAGGATGGCAGCTATTACGAGGACTTCTTCGTTCAAAAAATCAAGGAAGTGTCAAAGGACTATGGCTTCGACGGGATCCATCTGGTCGACGGGTACAACCACGGATGGTACCAGTTGTGCGACGCCGAGTTTTCCGACGACATGGTCGAGCAATTCCTGAAGCATTCGGCCGTGAAGCTGCCCGGCTCGTTTCCTGCAACATGCGGCCTGGCTAAGCCGGACATCGCTAAACGAGCGGCATGGATCTGGCGCAACCGGCGCCGCGAGTGGATCGACTTCCACGTCGATCGCTGGGAAACGTACTTCCGCAAGGTCGTTTCAACGATGCACGGCTGCGGAAAGAAAGTGGCGGCGAACACATGCTGGACGCGCGATCCAGTCGAATCGATATACCGTTACGGGATCGACTACAAGCGAATCGCGGCAACGGGCGTCGACCGATTCGTCGTCGAGACCTGCGGCGCGGGCGGCGAGCTACTTAACCGCGTCTGCCGCGCCCGATTCTCTGTGCCGTTCTTTCACGTCATCAAGGCCACATCCCTGATGACACGCGCGTACGTGCCGGAAATGAACATCTGCTTCAACAACTGCACCCAGGACATCACCGAAGGCTGGTCGGTGATTCGGCAGGCCCCGGCGTTTCTTGAGCGCGAGATCTACTCGTACGTCAACCTCTATCACTACGACACCAACGGAACTCCGAAGCGGGTGTTCGATGGCCTGAACGTCTGCCTCGCGGCCGGTATGGAGGGGCACGAATGGCGCTGGTTGCACGAACGTTGGGAATCGGCGTTCGGTACGCAGCCCGAATCGGTGGGGGGTGTCACGCTGGTCTATTCGGATGAAGCGCTTCACAACGAACTCGACTACTACCTCAAGACCCGCGGCAACCTTGCTTGTCAGGTGCTTTATCAACTGAGTTCAGTCGGCGTTCCGATCGCTGCAACCGTTAACGCGTCCAATGCCGCGGCGGTTTCCGGGCCCCTGCTGGTGGTCAATCCCCATCTGTTCCCCAAGACGCAGCTCGATTGCATCTTTGAACGCAGGTCTTCGCCTGTCTTCACGATTGGAGCAGAGGCAATCCCCGGGCGTACGCCGGATTTCTATTGCTCCGACATCGCCGTCAATCAGCCCCTCATTCTCGCCGTTTACAACGCACGGCCATCGTTCGATGTGAAGATTGAAGCCGATGCGCTGACACCGGTTCCTGAAGACCTGACATCGATAAAGGAAGCGCCATCGTTCTTCGATGAACTCTACTACCGTCCCGTTTCCCCAGCGTTCTACCAGGCTTGTGCCAAGGTCATCGACGCGGTCATCGAAAGGCCGTTGCGGCTCGATCTCGAAGACTTCCCCCCCGGCGAATGGGTCGGTGTACAGAGCTTCCGCATCGGTGACCAGATTCAGAGGTGTTTCATATGGAACGACGAATGGCGGTACGTGGATACGCGGTTGAAAGCAGATCGGTCGATACGCGAAGTCCGCGCGGTGTCCAAGTTCAGAGGCCGCCGCATAACCGTGTTCGATAACGAAGAGGAGACGTGGACCGCTCCGTCGACCGGCGGACACCGATTCATCGTCCGAATACCGCCCAAGGGTGTCGGGGTCGTCGACCTCGTCCTCGAAGATAAAACGTGAATTGCTGTTGCGGTTTAGTCGGAATTTTACCAGGACAACTGATAGTAAATCAGATCATCCTCTCACTTAGGAGTCATGCCATGCCAGAATCATCCCCCCGTCGTCAAGCGTGTCGTGTTGGTTTCACTCTCATCGAGTTGTTGGTGGTCATCGGAATCATCTCGGTGCTCATTTCCATCTTACTTCCGGCCATCAACCGTGCACGCCGGTACGCGCAAGATGTGAAGTGTGCCAGCAATTTGCGGCAGATCGGATTGGCGCTGCACATGTATGTGAACAGCAGCAAAGGCTGGGCACCAATGGGAGGCGGCGCGATCATGTGGAAGGAACTGGAAGATTCCCGCGACCTGAAGAACATGTTCTTGTACGTACAAGCCGGCGCATACGAAGAGGGTGTTGGCTTGAATGGGACTGAGAATCTGCTCTTTCGCTGTCCTGCCCTGAAGATAAACACCAATGCCTACAGTCCCACGCCTCCGCCCCGCAACTGGAACTACACGATTAACACGCGCACATTCGGACAAGACCCCAACAACCCGGCGTCTTTTTTCAAGAACCGCCGCAAGCTGAGTGGTATCCGCAGAACGTCCACTCGTTGCTGGCTCGCCGATGCGCATCCCCAGGACGGAGGCTGGGAAACTTATGACAACGGCAACTCGATGATTTCCCCCAACCGGCACCGCCAGGGCTCGAACGTGCTGTATGTAGACGGGCATGTGGGCTACGTGAATCCATACAAGGATTTGTATTGGCAGATTCCAGGTAACGTCTTTTCGACTGACTTGGATTTTTACGGCAACAATACCGACTAAACGTACGCTCCTAGTTTCATACGCGGTGTGCATCCGGACATGCAGCAGCGTCGTGCAAACGTGTTCGCAGATGTCCATCGTATCTGGAGCCGATCGTGAATTGGATTGACTGGACACTCATCTGCGTGCCCGTGGGCATTGTTGTTCTCGTCGCATGGCACGTGCGGCGGTACGTGCGGTCGGTTAGCGATTTCCTGGCGGCAGGTCGGGTTGCCGGGCGATACCTGGTCGCCAATGCCGAGGGCACGGCGGCGATGGGCGCGATCACCATCGTCGCGACATTCGAACTCCTTTACCGCGCCGGAACCACCGTCGGTTGGTGGCAAACCATTCAGACCCCGGTCTGGATTTTCCTCACGGTGGGCGGATTCGTGGTCTATCGCTATCGCGAGACGCGGGCGATGACAATGGCCCAGTTCCTTGAAATGCGATACAGCCGTCGCTTCCGCGTTTTCATGGGGAGCGTGGCGTGGATTGCGGGGCTGGTGAACTACGGCATCTTCCCTGTCGTCAGTGCGAAGTTCTTCGCGACGTTTCTTGCGTTACCGCCGGTGATCAATCTGGGTGCGGTCGCGATCCCTACGTATGTGTTGATCATGGCGGTACTGATCAGCGCAAACGTCTTCTTCGTGACGCTCGGAGGGCAGTTGATCGCGATGGTGACGGATTGCATCGAAGGGCTCATCGGCGGTCTGATGCTGTTGGCGTTGATGATCGGGGTCTGCTACGTGTTCACTTGGCAGCAAATGGCGACAGCGCTCACAAGCAGACCGGTGGGAGAATCGCTCATTAACCCGTTCGATGCGGGACAGATCTCGGATTTCAATATCTGGTTCGTGATCATTGGCATCCTCTCGGGAATTTATTCGTACATGGCCTGGCAGGGCAACAGCGGCTTCAACGCGTCCGCAGCGAGTCCGCACGAAGCAAAGATGGGACGGATCCTGGGTCAGTGGCGTGCATACGCGCGCGCCTCGGCGATCACGCTGCTGGGTATCGGCGCGCTGACTTACATGCACCACCCTGATTTTGCCGCCGGTGCTCAGAAGGTGACCGCAGAGGTGCAGGCCGTCTCCAGCCAGATGCCCGCGAGCCAGGCGGTGGTGCCCGTGGCGGTGCGGGAATTTCTGCCGGCCGGGTTGCGGGGAATGTTTGTCGCGGTCATGTTGTTCGCCGTCCTGGCGTGCGATGCGAGCTATATGCATTCGTGGGGCAGCATCTTTGTTCAGGACGTGCTCCTGCCGATTCGACAGGCACGCGGCAAGCCGCAGTTATCACCCGAGGCGCACCTACGATGGCTTCGCCGAAGTATTATCGGTGTGGCGGTTTTCGCGTTCATCTTCGGTATTCTCTACCGCCAAAGTGACTACATTCTCATGTTCTTCGCCCTGACCGGCGCCATTTTTCTAGGCGGCGCAGGGAGCTGCATCATCGGCGGGCTCTATTGGTCACGGGGCACGACCGCAGGCGCATGGGCCGGGATGATCGTGGGATCGTCGCTCGCGGTGATGGGTATCGTCGCTCAACAGGTTGTGCCCGATCTTCCCCTCAACGGTCAGTGGATGAGCTTCATCGCCATGATCTCTGCGGTCGTGGTTTACATCTCCGTTTCGCTTTTGACGGTTCGTTCCCCGCACAACATGGACAAGCTCCTGCACCGGGGTCGATATGCCGTCGACCCGGTGACCGGCGAACCGATGCCAAGCATCATCCGGCGCGATAGTCGATGGCGAACGCTTCTCGGGATGGACAGCGATTTCTCCCGGGCCGACAAGGCGCAATCGGTCCTTCTGTTCTCTTGGAGCTTCGCCTGGTTCGCGGCGTTTGCGGTTATTACGACGTGGAATTTAGTCGATCGTTGGCCGGCCCAGTGGTGGGTGAACTGGACGCTCTTCGTGACAGTTGTGCTGGCGATCGCCGTTTCGATCGTTACCACGATCTGGTTCACGTGGGGCGGCATTCGCGATTTGCGGCGGCTCTTCGTCGCGTTGCGGACGCTCCCGATCGATCGCGACGACGACGGAACCGTCTCCCACACTGCACCCGCCGATCCACCGCTTCCGGCCAGCCTTGCGCCGGCTTCGCAGTTCGATGGGCGCGAACCTGCCGTTGTCCCACCTGAGCTCAGGAGTAGCCGCTAAAATGCGTAAAATTCTTTCGGTGGCAATTCTGCTTCTAGTAGTCGCCTCGTCCAACGCGGCAGTGAAGGTGCCGGCGATTATTTCGGCCAACATGGTTCTGCAACGCTCACCCGAAACACCCGTGTGGGGGCAGCCAAACCGGGCGAGAATATCGCCGCTCCTCGGCACATTCGTTACGCTTGGGCGGAGAATCCTGACGCAACGCTATACAACAATGCAGGCTTTCCTGCCTTCCCGTTTGAAGCCGCGTGCGAATAGCAGGGCGCAGATCTTGCAACACTCATCAATTATCACGATGCTTGGGTTTGAACTGGTCGGACCAATTTCCGATCCTTCGGCCGCGCTGACAATCGGTGCGCCGGTGATCGCGATCCTGCAACGCGGCGTGCAGATCGTAGATCCCTGACCACACGACGACTGGAGAGCACGATGGCGAAACCGGAATTAGTCAGCGAATCGAGGACGGATCGGCGTTGGACTGGCGAATGGGTCTGGCATTCGCCGCGCGAGTGGATGGACAACTTTCATCTCCTGGCGCGGCGGGTATTCAGTATCGATCCCGACGCAACTGCCACCTGTCGTATTTCGTGCAACAGCATTTACGAGCTATGGATCAATGGCAAACAGGTCGGCCGCGGGCCGAATCCGTCGCTGCCAGGCTTCCTCTATTTTGACGAGTTTGATCTCTCCGCATTTCTGGTCGCGGGTCCGAACGTCATTGCTGTGCAATGTTACAACTTCGGGCCGACCATGCAGAGCACGCTCGGCCAGAACCCCGGCCCGGGCGGGCTGCTGGTCGAGATCGAATCCGGCGGCCGCTGCGTGGTCTCAACAGATTCTACATGGAAGGTTTTGCAGGATCCCTCGCGACGCCAGCGAACCGAGCCCATCTCCGGACACCGCGGCGGCTTCAAAGAGGAGTGCGACGGACGTGCCGAAGTGCTCGGCTGGAAGACCCTTCAGTTTGACGATTCGGCATGGACGAACGCGCATGGCGTCGGTCGCGTCGATGAATCCCCGCTCGGGCTACCCATCCCGAGCGAGATCCCCCCGCTGCGGATTCAGACTGTTGCACCTGTGGAAGCGTATTTTCACACCTGCGGCCAGAGTTACGGTGGAAGCAAGTATGACGTGACGCGACCGGACGCCGTTCTATCGAACGACGATACTTTCGCCATTATCGCTCCGCTTCGGACTGATTTCAGCCCTTCGTTGTTGCTGGACTTCGGCCGAGGGGTTTACGGCCGGTTCGAGGTCGACTTTGTCGATGGTGGCGACGACGGGGCGGTGATGGAAGTTTCTTATGGTGAGTCGCTCAATCTGACCCTCGTCGACCGGTACACGCTGCGCCCGGGAAGCCAGAGCTACGCCGCTTTCGAACGACGCGGCGGCCGGTACGTGCAACTCACGTTTCGCAACTGCACCGCCCCGGTGCGAGTCCGACGCGTAGTGTGTCACACCCAATCCTACCCAGTCGAATCGCGGGGAGCGTTTGCCTGTTCCGACCCGCAACTGAACCACATCTGGAAAGTGGCCCGTGACACTTCCCTCGCGAACATGCAGGACCACTTCGAGGACGCTCCCTGGCGCGAGCAAACGCTGTACACAGGCGACCTGGTTAACTCTGCGCTGTTTTCCTATTACGCGTGGGGCGTTGAGCCGCTGGCGCGCAAGTGCCTTCGCCAGTGCGCGCGCATCCAAGACGCCGACGGACTCATCCCGCTGTTCGGCCCGGCATTGCGGCCGGGCTTCGTCCTGCCGGAGTATCCGGCACATTGGATTATCTCTCTCTGGCAACACCATCTGCACTGGGATACGCCTGATCTTCTGACAGAATTGTGGCCGGCGCTCGAACGCTGTCTTGGATGGTACGAACGGCATTCCGACGAGCGCGGTTTCTTTGTCCGCACCAAGGGGGAGCCGTGGAACTCGTTTGTCGACAACCTCTCCAACTTCACTGCGATCGACCAGCTTGCGGCCGAGAACATCCTGATCTGCCATGCGATCCGATGCGCCTCGCGCATCGCTGGCATCCTGGGCAAGCCGGCGGAGCAGCAACGCCTGGCGCGTCGGGCGGAATTGCTGGCAACAAACATCGAGGCGGCTTACTGGTCGAATGAGAAGGAATGCCTCATCGACAGTCTCTCGCCCGGCGGCGACGGGGTAACCCAGATCACCAATGGGCTCGCTCTATTGTTTGATATCGTGTCTCCACTTCGCCGGCCCAGCCTCGTCACGGTACTGCGGCAGAGGACCAAGGCCCCTCCGATCCGCGCCGGGAACATGGCGTACTACGCGACCGAGGCGCTCGCGCACTGCGGGATGTTCCAGGCGGCGATCCATCGCATCCGCGAGTACTGGGGCGGGATGCTGGACCATGGCGCGACGCAGTACTGGGAAGTGTATGATCCTGAATCGCCGGAGGGTTCGATCCCTCAGCGCCTCTGGAGCCTGAGCCATGCCTTCTGCGCCGGGCCCCTCTATTCGTTGCCCGCCCGGTTCGGGGGTGTGCGTGCGATCGAGCCAGGATTCCGTCGTGTGCTGGTATCGCCGCGACTGGCGGGGCTAGATTGGCTGATGACGACGGTCCCCACCCCGCGCGGCGATGTCTCGGTCACCTGCCTCGCCGCTGTCGGCGCGGGCGGATCGCAGCAGGTCGATGTGTCCACGCCAGCAAACGTATCGGTCGATGTGCTGTTGGAGACACCGGCGCGCGACACGTGGCACGTGGCGATCAACGGAGCGGAGTTGCCGATCGATCATGATGGACGCCCGACGGAACCGCAGATTCTGCGCGGACTGCATCGGCAGCTCGTCAGTGCGACCTTGGTCGAACAGTGCGTACTGATCCGGTTTTCCGCGAGTGATTCGCCGCTTCGGGTTCGCTTTACGCTGTCGCCAACGGTGGGGCTTGCGGGCAGGCGGATCGTGGTCGCGGAGCCCGCCGGCAACTGGGACGCGGCACCGAAGCCGGTCCTAAAACCGGCGTCTTGAACGCGGTGTATCTGGCGATCGCCGGCCGACTCCTGCTGACCGGCCCGGGCGTGCAGGCTGGCGCCGGTTTCGCTCGGAGTGCCAGCCCTGTTCGCGAGTGCTGCAATCCACCTTGGGCTATTGAATGGCGGGCATTACACCACATGGTCAAATTATCGCAGGTCATCGAGCTTGGCGGTTCATGTAACGCTTACGAGTCTTGTGATGAAGACTCGCGCTCCAAAACCGCGCTGGCGGATCAGGAACGCCATTCCGCCGACGACGGTGCGAAGGTTAGGTTAACAACGCAAATCTGGACAATACAATGACGATGTCCCCATCGCTGTGTGCCCCGCCGCATGCCTCCCGGATCCGGAACGGAACCAAAAAATCCTCCTGATGTGTACGGCGAATCTCCTATCGCCCCCGCACATCTTTCGCCAACTGTCGGAGCTTTGCCCGTTCCTCGCCGGACATGCCCAGCAAAAGATCCCGCTGGAAGTGGCCCAATCCCTTTTTGAACGCGTCTTCCGACGCCAGGGCGCCGGACAGCGGGTTCTTCTTCGGGTCCAGCGCCGCGGCCGTGCCCGAGGTGAAGTTCATGGCGCTGGCGAACAGGCGAAGGCCCTGGATGCGCGATCGGCGCTGTTGTGGGGTCAGTGTGTCGTATTCGCCGAGTAGAGAGCGGACCATCGCCAAGCCAAGTTCGCGTTGCAGGGGACGGCTGGCGCCCGCGCCGAGGGCTTTGTCGAGGAGGTGCTTGTTGTCGGTAGATTCCTTGAGGTAGCGCGCACCGAGCTGCCGGAGGTAGGCGGCACGCGCGGTCGATGACAGCGACGTGAAGCTTTCGCTCGAAACGAACGCTGCCGCCGTACGCAGGTCTCCCTTCTCGGCGTCGGGTGGGCGATCAAACAACTGTTGGCCGATCAGCCAGAGCCCAATTACCAGCAAGGCGCCGCCGGTGACGCCGGTCCAGATCGGATGGCGAACCGGGAACGTGCGGATCGATTTGGCGATGGGAGCGTTCATTGTTCGCATCACTCGGGGGTCTTGAACCAGTCCACATGGCCGTCGTAGTACATCGCCCAGCGTCGCCCCGGTTCGCTCGCCGAGGGGTGGAACGATTCGGCGTCGCCAAGTACGGGTACTTGTGCTGGATGATGCTTGGCGTAGCCGGCGAGTGTCGTCGCGTTGTTCGGATCCAGCGCGATGAGCAAGCCCGGCCAGTACTCGTAGCTCGTGCCGAAGCGTTCGAAATACACCCGATCGTCCCCCGGACATCGCCACACGCTGGCCACCTTTACGTAGCGGTCGAGCACCGACATCACCGTGAGTTCAGTCGCTGGTGCCGGATTGGCCGACGGCAAGCTGACTGCGGGCGGGAACGAGTTCGGGTACGCCTGCGTGTACATCACCCATGCGGCACCCAGATCGCGCAGGGTGGCAGCGCACGAGACTTGGCGCGAGTAACGCCTTGCCTTGCCGAGCACCGGCAATAGCAGGCCGATCAGGAGCGTCAGGACGCCGATCACGACCAGCAACTCGACGAGTGAGAACGCCCGCCAGCGCGTGGCCCGATGTCTGGGCGGGGGTGTGCGTAGACTCATCCGTTGGCTCCTTCTCCTGATGCGATGAAAGCGGTCACGACAGCGGATACGGATCAACGCTGCATCGGGTGACAACGGCGGCGGCGAAGAATCGCGATCGCAGCCACAGCGCCCGCGAGCATGGACGACGGTTCGGGGATCGGTCCGACCAGCTCGAACGACACCAGCGTGTTATCGCTGATCGGGTCGCCATCGTCCACGACCCCCAACAACGTCCAGTTACCGTTCGCCAGTTGCGGCCCGAGGGTCAGGCCTTCAAGGTTGCCGATCCCGCCGCTGAACGCGCCAGTCGTATTGGACCAGAGGGGTGATGCGGATTTTTGAACGGC
>JBBQQZ010000067.1:0-13215 GCA_038215325.1 Tepidisphaerales bacterium
CTTGTCTGCGGTTTCTATTCGTGTTGGTTCGTGAAGATTCGTGGATCGCTTCAGGCTTTTTTCGCGACGGCTTTCACCGGTTTTCGCGGCTGGATGATGTCGCGCACGATTTCGACGATCTTGCGCGCCTCGCCCAGCCGATCTTCTGAAGCCGGCGGGTCGACGATGAAATAGCCGTCGAATCCGATCCCTGCCAGGCGCTTGGCGAAATCGATTGTCGCCGCCTGTCCGTCAGTCACGCGGACCGCGCCCAGCCGCAGGTTCAGCACAGGGATCACCCCCGCCGGCGTTTGGCCGGTCTTCACGCCCCACTCGGCGGGCCAGGCGAGGCGCACGTTCGGCCGGGTCAGCGATTCCCAAAACAGCCATAGCTCGCGCGGCGTCGCGCACAACGTCCACGGCTCGATCAACAGCAAACCCGCGCCCGGTAACGCGTTAAGCTGCGACACCACCTCCCGCCACCCCGCAACGGGTCGATACACCGCCCACCTGGCACCCGATTCAATCGCCCGCGCGCACGCCGGCAGATCGTCACACCGCCGCCCCGCCACCGCCACTCCATGATCCGCCCCGTCGGCCGCCTCAAACGCGTCAAACTCCTCAACCCGCAACGACCCAGCGTCGAGCGCTTCATTCTTCTCTAGTGCGTAGACGAATCGCAGCATGGCGTGAACGTATCCGAAGCGCTGGAAAAAACCACGCACAAGCCGATTGGGGCCGTTCAACCGAAGCGGTATCCGCGATCCCGCCAGTAACGCCAGTCGTCAAGGGCGTTCCTTGCTTCGCCGTCGACTGCCGCCCTGCCAACAAAATCAAGTTGTTCGAGTGGAATTGAGAGTTCGTCCGACTCGCCGTCTTCATCGGCGTCGCTCTCGTACTCGATGTCAACCCGCATCCCGCCTTCACAGTCGTCGATGTCGGACATCCCTATCACGGTAACAACCTGCCCGACCGACAGCGGAGAATGCCGATGAGGCGCGGCGCAGATCGCCTCGAAGGGGAATGGCAGGCGGCCTTCCAAGTGGCAGTGCCAGCCGACCCGCTGCTCCTCGGGACCATAGGCGTCAACGACAATATTCATAAGGATGCGTTCTTCGCGCTCGGGTTCTTCTGGAGTTCGCTTGCTCATTGCGTGTCTCCCCGTACCGCCTGAAGCAGCGCGTCGGAGTGTCGCGAACCAGGAGCGGTGGGTATCGGGTTGTCCGAACCTCGCTGCACCTCGATCATCAGCCGCGACTTGAGGACGCCGGGTTCGGCGGTGAGCAGTTTAAGAATGATCTCACGCATGCGAGCAGGCGTAAGCGTCTTGACCCATCCTTCGACATCAACCTTCGCTGACTTGACGGCGGGCGGACTGGCGTTGGCGGCTTCCTTTACTAAGGCACGCGGAATGCGCAGGAACTCGACGAGGGCGCGTTGCGCGGACGTAAGTGATTTCAGGCCGGCCGGAACCGGGGGTTCATCCCCCTCGATCGGACCATGTTCATCAGAAATCGCCGCCAGCCAGCCAAGATAGAGCGGGCGCAGGTCGCCGGCGATGATCTCCCCCCGAAGCGGCAAAAGTTGGGACATCCAGTTCTCATCGTTAACGTAATCTGCGCCATCCTCGGACCGTGTCAGCGATAGAACAATCCGCCCGGCTTTCTTAGATACGTGCGTCAATTCACCTGGCAGATACCGGCGGCACAGTTCAGGATCAACGGCCTCGATCGGCAGCCCGAGCATGAAGGTATACGTCCCCCAATTCGCGAAATAGACGTGGGCGTCAAAGTAGCCCTCAAGGAAGGTCACGGGATTGCCCTTGAAGCTACCGAAACTGTACTCGTTCCAAAACCGAGTCGCAGAAATCTCGGCGCGCGAGGAGATCGCGCGGAGCGCTGCCTGTTCTTTGAGATCAAGTATTCGGTCCAACGCGATAAACTCATAGAACTCGTATGTACTCATGGGTTCCGATCCCTTGGTTAGGAGCATCCTAATTGTGCATCAGCAGATAAAAAAGCCCACGCCGCGGAGCGGCGTGGGCTGAATGTCTTCTGAATCGACCCGGATTGAAATCAGTCCAGGTTCATCTGCATGAGGAACTGAGCGTTGCTCGGCACCTTTTCCAGACGGCCTTTGAGGAGTTCGACGCCTTCGACGGGGTTCATGTCCGACAGAACACGACGCAGGCGGTAGACCAGCTCGAGTTCCTTCGGGTCCAGCAGCAGTTCTTCGCGGCGGGTGCCCGAGCCGTTGATGTCGATCGCGGGGTAGGTACGACGATCAACCAGACGGCGGTCCAGGTGCAGTTCGGAGTTACCCGTGCCCTTGAACTCTTCGAAAATGACTTCGTCCATCTTGCTGCCCGTGTCCACCAGCGCCGTGGCGAGGATGGTCAGCGAGCCGCCTTCTTCGAGCGAGCGGGCGGCACCGAAGAAGCGTTTCGGCTTCTGAAGGGCGTTGGCATCGACACCGCCGGTGAGGATCTTGCCGGAGTGGGGGACTTCGGTGTTGTAGGCACGCGCCAGACGCGTGATCGAATCGAGCAGAACCACGACGTCCTTGCCGAATTCGACGTAACGCTTGGCCTTCTCCATCACCATTTCCGCCACCTGGATGTGACGCGAAGCGGGCTCGTCGAACGTGCTGCTGACGACTTCCGCCACCGTGTTGCGGCGGAAATCGGTCACTTCTTCAGGACGTTCGTCGATCAGCAGCACCATCAGCACCACTTCGGGGTGGTTCTGCGAAATGCTGTTGGCGATCTTTTGCAGCAGCACCGTCTTACCAGTGCGCGGCGGAGCGACGATCAGCATGCGCTGGCCTTTGCCGATCGGCGTGACCAGATCGACGATGCGCATGTTCAGTTCTTTAGGCTCGCTCGGACGTTCGAGCACCAGGCGCTTATTCGGGTGAATAGGCGTGAGGTCTTCGAAGTTGGTGACGTCGGTGATGCGCTCGGGGTCTTCGCCATTGATGGCTTCGACGCGGAGGAGCGCGAAATAGCGTTCTGATTCCTTCGGCGGACGAATCTGCCCCTGCACGGTGTGGCCGTTACGAAGGCCGAACCGGCGAATCTGGCTCGGGCTGATATAGATGTCGTCGGGGCAGGGAAGGTAGTTGTATTCCGGCGAACGAAGGAAGCCGAAACCGTCGGGCAGGATTTCGAGCACGCCTTCGCCGAACATCATGCCATTCTGGCGGACGCGGGAACGAAGGATCTGGAAGATCAGGTCCTGCTTCTTCAAGCCGACGTAATCCTGGATGCCCTCTTCCTGCGCGATCTTGTGCAGGCCGGCGACTTCCATCTGCTGGAGGTCTTTGATGTACAGCTTTTGCTGTTTGACGTTTTCGTATTTGGCGTTGGTGTCGGCGTCGAAGGAGGCGATATCTTCGCTGACACCCTGGTTTTGCGAGGGGCGCGATTCGCGGACTTCCTCGCGCGGCTCAGGCGGGGTCTCAACGACCGGCTCGGGCGCTTCGGCGACTGAGGCGGGGGATTCAATCTCATCGTCTGAATCGCGCTCGACAGCACTGGACGATGAACGGCGGGTACGTGTGGTCTTTGCCATGTTGGCAGGCCTCCGATTGGGGGTGGAACTACGCATGAGTGGGAGTGATAACAGTCTGACCGCCGACGACCGCACACAAGCGCGGCGCGGGGCCCATGCCCGGACTTTGATACTGGTTACTAGAATGGACGTCGATCGTATCGACACCTGTCATGATGACTCGGGCGGAATTAAGCTTCCGACCTGCCGCCGTAACACACGGCGACGCCTCGAATCGTTAGTGGAATCCTTGATGAACTTTCGTGGGTGGCACCCGCCGACAGATTCAAGCCCCCCGCCCATCCGCTCGATCCGGAACTATGTACAGTATAGGCCGGAGAAAGTCGAAAATCGTCAAATCCGCTGCGATTTCTTCGCGATGATCGTCGGAAACAGCGTTCGGACTTGCCTTCGGGCAGAGGCCGCATCTGCGGCGTTGCTGAGTACATAATCCGAAATCTTCCGCTTCGTGTCCAGAGGCAACTGCGATTTTTCTCGACGGGTTAGTTCCGTTTCGTCCCATCCCCGTCGTTTTACCCGTTCCAGACGGACCTCCCGAGGCGAATCGACGAACACCACGGCATCACACGCCTTGTGCAGACCGGTCTCAACCAGAAGCGGCGTATCCCACACAAACCCCGTGACCGCCGGATCACTCGAAGCCGCCTCCATGATCTGCCTACGATCTTCATGGACCAGGGGATGAATCAGACCTTCCAGGCGCGTGCGCTGGGCAGTATCAGTGAAAACCCTCGCCGCGATCGCCTTGCGGTTGATGCCCCCGTCGGGCAGGAACGCCGCATCCCCCCACCACTGGTGGATGGTGGTGCGCACGTCATGCCGTTCGTACACGCGGCGTACTTGGTCGTCGGCGTTGATGACCACCGCACCGAGTTCCGCAAACAGCGATCCGACAAAACTCTTTCCCGAGCCGATCCCGCCGATGATGCCAATGATGGGTTTGTCCACGTGAAGCATAGCATAACGCGTCGGCGCGGCTTCGTTTAGCGCACCGACGCACGCCACCCAATGCAGACCCAGTTGCCCGCCGGATCGCGCACGAGGAGAGTGTCGGTCCCGGGCACGATGCCGCGTTGCCATTCGTATGAAATCTCACGTGCGTCGAGCATCTTCACGAGCTCCGCAAAGTGCGGAACCATCACGATCATCGGCCGCAAGTCCTGGCGATGCGGCGAGCCCTCGCCGACCGTGAACACCACGTTCACGTTTTCCGCCTTCAACACCAAGCCGCTGGTATCCACATCCAGCCGCTCGAACTTCAGCAGCTCGACGTAGAACGACACCAAGTCCGCCTCCAGCCCCGCAACGATGGGCAGACGCACGTCTTCAATCGCCTCAACACGTACCACCGGCGGCTCGGGCATCTTCGGCCGGGGATCCTTTGGCGGGTCAAACGTGGTGGTGGGTTCGTCGAGTTCCATATTTTGCGTGTCCCGATCGGGCACAGGTGATATTATTCCAGCATGGCGACGATTGCATTAGAGGTATCCGAAGAACTTGCGGCGCGCTATCGGCAAGCCTCTGATTCTGAACAGAAGCGGCTGGCACTGATCCTCGCGACCCATCTTCGCTCCGCATTTGAAGCCACCCGCGAAGAGACGCTGGACCGACTTCGTAAGTCAATGGACCGCGTTGCAACACAGGCGGCGGCCAATGGGCTCACGGAAGAGGTTCTTAACGATATTCTGGACGAGCGAAGGCCATCTTGATCGTCGTTCTCGACACGAATTTGGTGGTCAGCGCCGCCATTCTCATGAAATCCATCGCAAGCCGATGTTTTGATCACGCGATGACTGCCCAAGACACGATCAGTTCGCCGCTCGCGCTCGATGAACTGCTGGAAGTGCTGAAAAGGACCAAGTTCGACAAGTACGTCTCTGTCGAGGACCGACTCGCCGTCTTTGCGGACTACTCGCGACTCGTGCGGCTTGTCTCCCCCAGCACTCGCATCAGTGCATGTCGCGACGATGATGACAACCGCCTGCTCGAAATCGCAGTCGACGGTCAGGCCGATGTGCTGGTCACCGGAGACCTCGATCTGCTCGTCCTCAATGGCCAGTTCCCGTTCGTGATCTGCACGCCGCGTGATTACCTCGAGCGGTTCACGACCGCCTGACCGTCACTTCACTTCCTGCCAATTCTTCCCCCACCCCGCCTCCACTTCCAGCGGCACTTTCAGTGACATGGCGCTGGTCATCATCTGCCGCACGAACGCCGCCTGTGATTCGGCTTCAGATTCGGGGGTTTCGAAGACGAGTTCGTCGTGAACCTGCAGCAGCATTTGCAGCGGGCGCTGCTGGTCCTGGATAGCGCGGGCGGTGTTGACCATCGCGATCTTGATCAGGTCGGCGGCGCTGCCCTGGACAACGGAGTTGATCGCCATGCGCTCGTTCATATTGCGGATGTTGATCACCCCGGAGTTGATATCCGGCAACGGCCGGCGACGGCCGTTCATGGTTTCGACGAAGCCGTGGGCCTTGGCCTGCTGCACGCACTCATTCATGAACTGCGCGATCCGCGGGAACCGCTTGTTGTACGCCGTGATCAGATCCGCCGCCGCGGGGATGGTCATGTTGTCGATACGACGCGCCAGCCCCTGCGCGGTCACGCCGTAAATAATGCCGAAGTTGATGATCTTCGCCTGGTTCCGTTGGTCGCGCGAAACCTGGTCCAGTGCCACGCCAAACACCTCCGACGCCACCGTCGTATGAATGTCCACCCCGTCGGCGAACGCCTTCATCAACGCCGGCTCTTCCGACAGATGCGCCAGTATCCGCAGTTCAATCTGCGAATAGTCCGCCGTGAGCAGCACGTTGTGCTCGCGGTTCGTCGGCACGAACGCCAGGCGAATCCGCCGGCCTTCGTCGGAGCGAATCGGGATGTTCTGAAGGTTCGGATCGGATGACGACAATCGCCCCGTAGCGGCACCGGTCTGGTTGAAACTGGTGTGAACCTTCCCATCCCGCTTCGACTGGTGATCGGTCAACGCATCGAGATACGTTCCTTTCAGTTTCACGAGCTGTCGGTACTCCAGCACCAACTTGGGCACCGGGTGTTCGCCGGCCAGGCGTTCCAGCACTTCGATGTCGGTGCTGAATCCTGTCTTCGTTTTTTTGCCCGTTTTCAGGCCGAGCTTTTCAAACAGCAGTTGGCCGAGTTGTTTTGGCGAATCGATATTGAACGTCTGCCCCGCCGCTTCGTGGATCTGTTCGCGGAGGGTGTCGATTCGCTCGCCCAGCGCCAGCGACTGCTCTTTCAGGATGGCCGGGTCGATCGAGATGCCGATGCACTCCATCTCCGCCAGCACGTCCACCAGCGGGGTTTCGATCTCATCGTGCAGCTTGCGGATCGCGGGCACTTCGTCGAGCTTCTGCAAGAAAAGCCGGTAGAGTCGGAACGTGATATCCGCGTCTTCGCTGGCGTACCGCGTGATGGTCGGCAGGTCGATCCGGTCCATCGTGATCGCGTTCTTGCCGCTGCCGATCAGCTCGCTGGTAGGGATTTTTTTGAAGTGGAGCAGTTCCATCGCCAGCCGGTCGATGCCGTACTGTATCTTCGATGCGTCGAGCAAAAACGCCGCCACCATCGTGTCCATCCGCACGCCGTGCACGTTTACGCCGGCGCCCTTCATCGCCAGCAGGTCGTACTTGACGTTGTGGCCGACCTTGCCGATCGATTCATCCTCAAGGATCGGCTTGAGCACGCCCAGGACGAGCTTTTCATCCAGCACGCTCGATCCCAGCGGCCCGCGGATCGGGACGTAGTAGCCGGTTCCCTCTGCGATCGAAAAGCTCATCCCGACGACATTCGCATCGCACGCCCGCAGGTTGTCCGTCTCGGTATCGAAAGCAAAGACCGTCTGCGACTTCAGTTGCCCCGCCAGTTCATCCAGCTTCTCCGGAGTGTCAACCAAAACGTACGGCAAGCCCGCGCTCGTGTTGTACTGCACGTCCAGCGTCTGGTGCGCACTGGCGGCCGGCGCGAAGGAGTCAAAGAGGCCGCCCTGGAACGCATCCTGCGGCTTGGGCGCGGTCGTTACCTTCTCCAGCGACGACACCTTCGTCAGCAGTGCGCGGAAGTTCAATTCGATGAGGTGCTGCTTGAGCGCTTCGGAGTTCAATCCTTTGAAGGCGCAGCCTTCGATCGACCAGTCGAACGCCACGTCGCGTCTCAGCGTCACCAGTTGCCGCGAGAGATCGAGCTTCGCGCCATGCGCGATGAAATTCTCGCGCATCTTCGGCGTCAGCTTGTCGACATTCGCCAGGATCGCGTCGATCGACCCATACTCATTCAGCAACTTGACTGCCGTCTTTTCGCCGACGCCGGGGATGCCGGGGACGTTGTCGATCGCGTCGCCCATCAACGTCTGCACGTCCAGCGCCTTGTCCGGCCCATAGCCCTGCTTGGCGATCATCTTGGGAATATCGATCACCTCGTCGGCTTGCACGTCATACATATGAATGCAGTCGGTCAGGAGCTGGCGCAGGTCTTTGTCCTTGCTGACCAGATACACATCGAACCCCTGATCGCAAAGCTTGTCTGCCATCGTCGCAATGAGGTCATCCGCCTCAAACCCCGGCTTCTCGAAAAGCGGCACGCCGGCGTCTTTGACGATCCGCAGAATCCGCTCCTCCTGCGGATGAAAATCCGCCGGCACCGGCGGGCGGTTGGCCTTGTACGCGGGGTAGATTTCTTTGCGGAACACCTTCTCATCCCCGGAGTCGATCACCATCGCAAGATAATCGGGCTTGCGCAGATCGATCAGGTTGATGAGCATCTGCGTAAAGACATAGGTGGCTTTCGTCGGCTCGCCGGTGGGGGACGTGAGATCGCGGAACGGCGCGAAGTACGCGCGAAAGATCTGGGCGTGGCCGTCGATGATATAGAAGGTCTTCTTCATGTGAGGCCGGGGATTGTACGCAATCAAGGGACTGGCCGCAGGGAAACGAATGCACACTCTTCAACTGAACTGAATCACCAGCATCGTCCGATCATCCGTCACCGGGCCGTAGTTGGTGAAGCGTTCGACGCGGATCAGTGTTTCGTCGATCAGTTCCTGGCTGGAATGTTCGGACTGGTTAATGACTTCGTCGAGGCGATCGGTGCCGAACAGTTCGTGGTCGGGGGCGCGGGCTTCGGTGATGCCGTCCGTGTAGAGCACGAGGATGTCGCCGGGGTGGAGGCGTTGGACGGAATCGACGTAGAGTTCGGTTTCATCGATGCCGAGGGGGAGATTGGCTTCGCCTTCGATGATGCCGTTGGGTCCGCCGCGGCCGCGCTTGAGGCGCGGGGGGTTGTGGCCGGCGTTGGCGAAGCGTAGCTCGCGCGTGGCGGGGTCAAAGATGCCGTAAAACGCGGTGACAAACGTGCCGGTCCCGTTGGTGTAGCGGGCTGCCAGATGCCGGTTGATGAAGTTAAGCAGCTTGCTGGGCGGATCGGGATCGCCGTCATGGGTGTGGGCGATGGAGTGGGTGACCGCCATGACGACCGCCGCCGGCGTGCCGTGGCCGGAGACGTCGGCGATCAGCATCCCGATCTTCCCGCCGGGGAGATGGAAAAAATCGTAATAGTCTCCGCCGGCATGCATCGAGGTCTGGTAGTAGGCGGCGATGTCGAGCCCGGGGATCTGCGGCAGCTCCGTCGGCAGGAGCGACCGCTGAATATCCGCGACGATCTTCAATTCGCGATCAACCCGCCCGTACGCTTCACGAAGTTGCTCCTTGAGCACCAGGTTTGCCGTCGCCCGGCCGAACAAATTGCTGAGCCAGAGATTCTCCGGCATGAACTCGTGTGAAAATCCGTTGTCCTTCCTGCCAAGCACCACCATGTTCAGCGAGCTGCCCTGATCGAACATCGGCAAAACGCAAAGCGAGCGAATCCCTTCCAGATACTTCCGCGACGGATCATCTTCCGCCAGCTTCAGGTCTTCGATGATCGTGGGTTTCTCGGCGTAGATGAGGTCCGCCAGCAGCCCGCCACGAAGCACGGGCAGGCTGTCGCGGTGCTTCCAGGGGTTCAGGTTCAATTCGTCGGTTTCCACTCGCGTCACCCGGACGAAGGGAAACTGTAGGTCTCGCCTGCTGAGCGAAATCCGCTGGTCCGACGGCAGGATCTTCATCATCCGCTCGCTGTAGACCTTGACCATCGCTTGCGGATCAGTCTGTAAGCTGATTTCGCGGACCATGTCCTCCACAAATGCCATCCGCTCCCGCCACGGCTTGCGGAACCATTCCGTGTAGGGCTTGTCTTCACAGTGGAAATTGGACGGGCAGTCGGGTGTCGTCATGGGCTGAAATCATCATAAGAGGCGGTTCGCCGTGGGTACATGTCAGGGCATATTGGCGTCCAACGCTATGAAGCCGCCCCAACCGCAACCGGCCGGCGACGCGACTGCACGTAGACCCGCAGCGCCTCGAACGCCACGAAGATCGACAATCCCAGCAGCGCCACCGCGATCACCATGTTGGTGATATTCATCGGGTCGATCGGTTTGGCGGCGCTGGCCAGCGCCTGGTGCTTTGCGAGGAACGACATGAAGTTCATCACCAGCGCGGTGCTGGTGGTGGCGAGCATGAAGATCGCCGGCGCCAGCGCGAACCACACCGGCCTGCCCGTTCGCCATAGCCACACGCTAACGCCGATCAGCGTCAGCGCCGCCAGCAGTTGGTTGCTCGTGCCGAACAGCACCCAGAACGTCATGAACGATTTAGGCGGCATGTATGCCAGGTACAGGCTGGGCATCGCCAGGGTGAGGATCGTCGCCACCGCCCCGCCAACCTTGCCTTTCAGGCCCGTGATCTCCTGCAACACGTACCGGCCGAGCCGGGTACAGACGTCGAGGGTGTCGAATACGAAACTGCTGAACGCCAGCAGGCCGAACGCGATCGCAAACTTCATGTCGATGTTGAGCAGGTGCATGAAATTACCGATGCCGCGGGCGTAGATCGCGTCGGGCTTGCCGGTGGTGCCGGGCGTCATCACCATCACGCACGAGAGCGCGAAAACCGCGACCATCGCCTCCAGCAGCATCGATCCGTAGGCGATGGGTTTGATGTCCTTCTCGGTGCGAACCTGCTTACTGGTCGTGCCGCTGGCGACGATCGAGTGGAACCCGCTGCACGCGCCGCAGGCGATGGTGATAAACAGGAACGGGAACAGCCACGCCCCCGCCATCGCCGGGGCGCTGATCGGGTCGGCGAAGAACCCGCTGAACGCCGGCCAGGTGACCTTGAGCGACTCCGCGCCGGTCAATCCACCCACCACCGCGCCCACCACGCCGAAAAAGAGCGTCGCGTACAGGAACGCCGCACCGATCACGCCACGCGGTTGCAGCAGGATCCACATGGGCGTGATGCTGGCGAAAAAGCAGTAGACCAGCAGCACCTGGTCCCAGCGTTTGATGAGCGTCCCGCTCTGCTCAGCGGTGTTGCCGGCGGTGTTCATGAAGGGCAAGCCGTGGTTGGAAAGCCAGATCGCCACGTCCGGCGCTTTCCAGATCGTCAGCGATAGCAGCGCCACCGCGCCGAGCAGGCCGACCCACCACTTTAGTCTCGTGTACCGCAGGAGCAGGCCAAGGATGATGCTGAGCAGCAGGTACGCCGACGCGCCGATCGCGACCGCCCCGCCGTTGAGTGGAATTTTTGTGGGCTGTCCGTCGACCATGACGGAGAAGTTTTCGAAGAACCCGAACGTGCTGGCGGTGACGTCGGCGAACGCGATGATCACGTAGACCAGCGCGATCCAGACGAAGATCAGGAACATCAGGTACGCAGAGCGCGACATGTGCTCTCGAACCACCTGCGTGATACTCGCGGCCTTATGGCGGATCGACGCCAGCAGCGCCCCGGTGTCATGCACGCCGCCAATCAGGATCGCGCCGATCAGGATCCAGAGCAGTGCCGGCAACCACCCGAACGCCAGCCCGGCAAAGATGGGCCCGACCACCGGCCCCGCCGCCGCGATCGCGGTAAAGTGCCCGCCCAGCACCACGCCGGGCGGCGCGGGAACAAAGTCGTTCCCGTCCTCCATCTCCACCGCCGGCGTCGTGCGCGAGGGATCGATGCCGAACCATCGCGCGATCAGCTTTCCGTACGTCAGATACGCGATCACCAGGATCACCGCACAAGCCGCAACAATGGGCAGGATGGTCATATGCCAGAGTCTACCGTCTCCGGGGTGGCGACTTAAGTCGTCACCCCGTAAGCTATCTCAAACAATCTTTCAGGGAGGTCTCATGTCACGCTACTCACTCGCCGATTTCGTCAACAAGTCCACGCAGAAAGACCAGAACCAGGGCTTGTTCGAGCTGGAAACCGAGCGCCTGCTCGAGGTCAACCTCAACGGCCAACTCTGGACCAAGACCGGGTCGATGGTCGCGTATCTCGGTCAGATCAAGTTCGAGCGCGAGGGCATCTTCGAGCAGGGCCTCGGCAATTTTTTCAAGAAGGCTCTGACCGGCGAAGGGTCGAAGCTGACCAAGGCCACCGGCGCTGGCAAGCTGTATCTGGCCGACTCGGGGAAAAAGGTCACCATTCTGCAACTCCAGAATGAATCAATCTTTGTGAACGGAAATGACGTGCTGGCTTTTGAGCAATCGCTGTCGTTCGAGATCAAAATGATGAAGAAAGTCGCCGCGATGCTGTCCGGCGGGCTGTTCAATGTCCGGCTCGAAGGCGCGGGGCTGCTCGCGATCACCACCCACTACGACCCGCTCACCCTCCGCGTCACGCCCGGCCAGCCGGTCTTCACCGACCCCAACGCCACCATCGCCTGGAGCGGCAACCTGACGCCGGAGTTCAAAACCGACGTCAGCCTCAAAACCTTCATCGGCCGGGGGTCGGGGGAGTCGATGCAGATGATGTTCCAAGGCGACGGATTCGTCGTCGTGCAGCCGTACGAAGAAGTCTATATGCAGCATGCTTCGAGCTGAATGGAAGAAGTCGAACCACCGATTATGCACATTTCACAGATTAGGTCTTCGCATCTTCAAGCTGTGAAATCTGCGTAATCTGTGGTGCCTCTCTCTTGGCCCCTTGGCGTCTTGACGTTCATTCCTTCTTCTCGCCGGGCAATGCCGCAGCGTACTGCCGCAGGGTGTCGGCGAATTTTTGCGGTGTCCAGCCGAAATGCCGTTCGATCGTGTCGAGTGATGAGGTGTTATCCTCTCCTGCCATCTCGACTTGCGCTCGGTTGAACGGAAGCATTGACGCCGGGGCGAGTTGGGTGAGCAGCCGGGCGTACCAGATCGGGAAGGCGATAGTGAGCTTGCGTTTGCCGAGCAGCACTTCGGTGGCGCGGCCGTACATCTCGGGCCAGGTGAACTGCTCCGGGCCGGCGAGGTCGATCGCGTGCCGGATCAGATCCGGCTTCTTTACACAATCGACGAACGCCCGGGCGACGTCGTTAACGTACACCGGCTGGACTTTCGACTTCCCGAACCCAAACACCCCGCGGCCGAAGTAGGGCATGAAAAAGTACGGCATCGACCGGCCATGCGCCCAGTCGGCGAGCATTCTCATGAACTCTCCCCTGGGACCGTGGATGACCGACGGCCGGAGGATCGTGTAGTCGAGGCCGCTCTGCTTCAGATGCGCCTCCGCCCGGGCCTTCGTGCTGGCGTAGGCGCTGGGACTGTCTTCCCGCACGCCCAGCGCGCTCATGTGGA
>JBBQQZ010000068.1:0-13155 GCA_038215325.1 Tepidisphaerales bacterium
GCCGGCGGTGTCGTTCTCGCTGGTCGAGGTGAAGCTGGAGGTCGCCGACCTGACGCTGGACCCGAAGGCGACCGACGTGAATCCGGGAACGATCCATGCGGCGCTGGCGTCGCCGAAGAATATCGAGCGGCTGGAGATCAACGGAACGATCGCGCCCACGGGCGAGGCGATCGCGCTCTACCTCGACGGTAACGCCAGCGGCGTGACGCTCGCGGGCCTGCGGCCGATCTTGAACACGCTGGGGTTGGAACCGGTGATGAAAGCCGGCACGCTCAAGTTCCTCGCCGGCGGGGACGTGCGAAGGCAGGCGGATCTATTCATGGCGAACCTGTGGCTGGCGGACACGACGCTCGCGGACGCCAGCGGCGAGTGGATCAAGCTGGACGGGATGGAAATTCACGGCGCAACCTTCGACGGCACGACGGCTGTATTAAAGCGGTTGTCGGTGGAGAAGCCGCTGTTGCGTGTCGAGCGCGACGAGCAGGGCATGCTGATGGCCGCGGGGATCAAGTTGATCCCGCCGACCAACGCGCCTCCGCCGGCGCCGGTGGATCCGACGCTCCCGCCGATGCCGTCACAGATGGAGTTGGTGTTGCCGGTGGTGTTGAAACTGGACGATCTGTCGGTCAACGACGCGCGTGTGAACTTCACCGATCGCGCGATGTCGCCTGCGGCGAAATTGGAGCCACGGGTGTCGGTGTCGATCAAGAACTTCATCGCCGGCGCTGAGGCCGCGCCGGCGTCGCTGGATGCCACCGTGTCGGTGCCCGGCGTGATCGAAAAACTCACAGCCAAAGGAACCGTTCACGCCGCGCCCACCAAGCAGGGCGTGCAACTGACGGTCGCCGGCGAAGGCATCAGCGGCAACGCGCTACAGCCTTACCTGCCGGCCGGCATCACGCCCAGCAGCAACGCGGGGACGCTGGCGGCGACCTTCAGCGCCCAACTCGCCCACAACCCCGCCGGCGGGTCGAGCGTTGCGGTCGAGGCGCGCGACATCGCGATCGCCGACGGCCTGCGCGACGACCCGGCGATCAAACTCGCCGCCGCCAGGCTGCTGGTCGATCGGTTCGATCTGCCGGGCAAGGTCATCGCGATCAAGGAGATTTCGACCAGCGGATTTGTCGCCCGCGTGTTCCAGAACGAACAGGGCATCGTCGTGCCGTTTCTGGTCATCGGCGAAGCCCCCGCCAACGCCGTGCCCGCAAAGCCGGCCGCGCCGGAGGAACTGGCGCTGGTGGGCGAGGCGGCGGATATCGAGAAACTGAAAGAGGCCGCCCGCATCAAATCGCCATTGGTGACGATCGAAAAACTCAACGTCGGTGCCGAGCGGCTGAGCGTGCAACTGAAGTCGATGGCGTACCCGCTGGCGGTGACGAACCTCACCCTCGCCGGCGCGAACATCGAAGTGCTCGGCGACACCCCCGACCGCCGCCCGCCGTTTGATCTGACGGTGAGCGGGGGGGTGGAAAAGCTGATCGATTCGCTCCAGGCCACCACCAATCTCGCCCCGTTTGCCGCCGAGCCGCGGGCGAAAGTGAACGTCAATGTCACCGGCATCCACGGCAACGAGATCACCACGCTCCTGCCGGATCTTGCCAAAATTCTTGACGGCAAAGGTCTGAGCGACGGCAAGTTCACGAGCGAGGCCGAGGCGCAGTTCACGTTCGTTCGCCGGGGATTGTTCGGGATCGACACCACGCGAGACGTCGGCGTGACGTTCACGGTCAAGAACACGTCGCTCACGCAGGCCGGTGTCGAAAAGCCGCTGGCGGGCGTCGAGGAGTTGCGCGGCGAAAAGGTCCGCGTCACGCCGCTGACCGGCAATCTCAACATCAAGTCGCTGGATATCGTGAAGCCGCAGTTGCACATCGTGCGCGATAACGACGGCATCTCCGCGCTGGGCATGATGCTGAAGCTGCCCGCAAACCCCGAACCTATCACCCAACCCGAAGAAGCACCCGCGCCGGATGAGCCAGAACCCAAGCCCGCGGCGCCGCAGCAGGTCGCCGAGGAGAAGCCGGCCATCGACAACCGCGCCGACATCGCGATCAATTCGCTTACGGTCACGGGCATTGACCTGGTGATCGAAGACCGCGTCGGCACGCCGACGACGGTCTTGCCCATCAGCGAACTCGATCTGGAAGTGAAGGGCATCAATACGCGCGCGTTGCGAGAGGAGCTGCCGATCAAGTTCAGCATGATGGCCGGCGCGGGGAAGACACCGTTTACGAAGGAAGACGGCTCGCTGACCGAACCCCGCGAAATCTTCGCCCAGTTCTCCGCCAGCGGACAGTTGACGATGTATCCGAAGCCGAGCGGGTACATCAAATCGTCGCTCAACTCGTTCGATCTGCGCGCGGTAAAGGGGATCGCGAACCAGATCGGAATCGACATCGGGAACGGGTCGCTCGACTTCGCAACCGATATTCGAATGCAGGGCGCTGACACCGGCGTTCTAAAGCTGTACCCGACACTGAACGACTTGCGGATGAAGGATTCGCCGGACGGGAAGGTGCAGAAGTTCATGGCGCTGCCGCTGTCGCTCGACGCGGCGATCGTCGCGGTCGAGGACGCCGACGGCGCGATTTCCCTGCCGGTCACCGCGCCGATTGGCGCGGGTAAACTGGACATGGGCGCGATCATCGGATCGGCGATGGGTGCGGTCACGAACCAGATCATGCAGGCCGTGGCGGCGGCGCCGCTGAAGGCGATGGCGATGGTGGGTCTGAACTTCACGCAGGAGAAAGACCTCTCCCCGGTCACCGTTCCGTTCACCGCCGGCGAGTCATTGCTCACGCAGCAGCAGGAGGAGCAGATCAAGCAGATGATCGAGCGGCTTAGGAAGGATCCGACGCTCGAGATCGCGCTGATCCACACGCTCGGCTCCGGCGACTTCGTCACCAGTCAGCAGCGCGCCAATCCGACTCGCGACGATGCCGCGGCGCTGGCGAAGCGGCTTCGGCAGCGCAAGTTTGATCTTCAGAAGCGGCGGGTCGAACTCGCCGCCACGCTGCGCGTGGCGCTGGCGAGCCAGAACAAGAGCTTGGCCGACCAGACGCTCGAACAGCTCCAGTCGATCTCAGCGGACCTGATGGACACCGAAGAGGCGCTGGACGACATGCTCGACCTGCTGCGCCCCGGCGCGGCGCGCCAGGCAGATCGCCGCTCCAGGGCCGCCGCGATCGAACTGGGGCAGTACCGACTTGCGACGGTGCAGGAACGGTTCGTGCAGTCGAACGTGAAAGACATCGCCAAGCGCGTGACCGCCGGCAGGCCCACCGCGTCGCTGGACAACGCCCCTGAGCAGGGCAACGTCGAGATCAAGTTCGCACGACGCGCGAAGCAGTAGGACGGAAGACCGCAGGCACCTACGTCACACGCGGCGCGACAATTAGCCGCAGGACTACGTCCTGCGCGTCTGCGTCTGCGTTCGCGTCTGCGCTCGCGATCGCGATCGCGATTTGTCTGTGTTTGCGGACGCGCGGCTCGTAGAGCCGCGGCTACTTCAGTATGATATACTCACTACGAACCGTGCCGACCCCCATCGCCATTATTTCCTGCGAGGTGTTTGAGATCGAGCTGAAGCAACTGCTGACCACGCGCCCGCACGTCAAGCGCCTGGACCTGATCGACTGGGGTCTGCATAACGAACCGAAAAAGATGCCTGCGGCGCTTCAGGCGAAGGTCGCGGAAGTGGAATCCGATCCGGCGGTCGAAGCGATCGTGCTCGGCTACGGCGTGTGCAGCCGCGGGACCGAGGGGATTGTCGCCGGCAGGTGTCCGCTCGTCATCCCGCGGGCGCATGACTGCATTACCGTGCTGCTGGGGTCGAAGGAACGCTACGCCGAATACGTCGCGAGCAATCCCGGCACGTACTGGTATTCGCCGGGCTGGAACAAGCACCACCTCGCTCCCGGCAAGGGTCGGTACGACACCTTGCGGGCGCAATATGTCGAGAAGTTCGGCGAAGACGACGCCGACTACCTCATGGAGCAGGAGCAGGCGTGGTTCAGTGCGTACAGCCGCGCCACCTACGTCCACCTGACGATCGGTGCCACCGACGCCGACCGCGCCTACACCCGCGAGTGCGCCGATTTCCTCGGCTGGCAATACGACGAGCAGCGCGGCGATCCGAAACTGCTGCAAGACCTGCTCGACGGCCCGTGGGACGCCGACCGCTTTCTGGTCGTCCCGCCAGGACAGCAGGTCCGATTCACCGCCGACGAACGCATCGTCGAAGCGGTGTGACGCCCCGTAGACGCGGCTCAACGAGCCGCGCGTCTTCTTATACGAATCGCGGGTGATCCACGCGCGTGTAGCTGCGACGCCTGCGTCGCCCATTCGTTGGTCACATACGCAGAAATGGGCGTCGCAGGCGTCGCAGCTACACCGCATTCTCCGCGCGGGGTTCACGCACGAACCGTATTATTCTTCCGCGCAATAAAACGCGCAGGACGTAGTCCTGCGGCCACGGCGCACCGGGGCGTTCTAAGGAACCCCCAAAATCTGCTTCAGATTCCAATTGACGTGTTGTCGCACCCATGCGTCGTCGTTTAACCGAGGCGTTTTCGCGTCATCCCCGTTCTTCCCGGGGGAGGGCGCTAGACCGGCGGGATCAATCCCAGCGGAAGACGCCTTTGCGCCAGGCGTAGGTGTAGGCGACCATGAGGATGCCGACGAACACGATCATCTGGATGAGCAGGACGACGCCGTGGGGCGTATTGGCGGCGTACCAACTGAGCAGGCTGGTCCAGGGGAAGAGGAAGACGATCCCGACGTCGAAGACGAGGTAGATCATCGCCACGATATAGAACCGCACGTTGAATCGTCGGCGGGCGTCGCCGATGGGGTTCATGCCGGACTCGTAGGGCGCTGATTTGCCCGGCCCGGTGCGCGCGGGCCCGATGAGCAGCGACATCGCGACGGTGGTGGCGGCGAACCCAAGGCCCACGAGGATCATGATCGCCACCGCCGCCCACGCAGTGCGCGGCGGGGAGGCAAGTTCGGCGAGAAGGGGGAGAGAGTCGAGCACGGACAATAGTTTAGACAACGGCGCTTCCGTTGCAACGAAAGAGCCTACGTCAACGCCGTGGGGGTCTACCAATAAATCTGTCGCCGGCTGCGTATGCAGATTGGCCGACCCACTTGGCGCTATCGAAAACGCCACTCGATCAGCCTTCGGTGAGTGCCGCGACAGAAAAATTGGCTGACCCACGCCGTGGGCCTTTAAGTTTGTTCAGATTTTGCAGGGTCAATTTACTCGACGACCGTCACCGTGCTCTTGCCGGGGATGAGCATGTCGTAGACGAGTTCGACGTCTTCGTTGAGCATGCGGATGCAGCCCAGCGATTTTTTCTGGCCGATGGAGTCGGGTTCGATCGTGCCGTGGATGCCGTAGCTGGTTTTGCCGACGGCCTGGCCGGTGGCGCCGAGTAGGGCGATCCAGCGTTCGCCGAGGGGGTTTTTGGGGTCGTCGGGTTCGATGACGCGCGGGCCTTCGGATCGGGGGTTGTAGTAGCGGGGGTTTTCGAGCTTGGTATCGACTTTCCATTCGCCGGTGGGCGTGGAATCGCTTTCGCCGAGGCCGACGCGCAGGCGCTTCACGAACACCGCGCCGGGTTCGGTGGGTTTGCCGATGTAGAGGTCGAGCGTGTAGTTCGACTTGCTGACCATCGCGTGGAAGGGGCCTTTGATGATCTTGAGCGACTTGCCGGCCTGAAGTTTGCGGGGGTCGGAGATGCCGTTGAGCCGGCCGATGAATTTCCAGGTGATGTCGTAGCTGGCGGCGATTTTCTGCATCAGCTCGCCGGGCTTGACGACGTGCTGGATGGCGTATTCGTCGCTGATGAATTTGCGGTTGGAGAAGACGACGACGTCGTTGATCTCATTGAGCCGCCGGAGCACGTCGTCGTGTTCGGCGGGGGAGAGTTTTTTGGTGTCGATCGCCTGGACGAGCAGTCGACGCGCGGCGAGGAGGTCGTCGGATTTTCGCTTGGCGTCGGCCTGATCGACGAGCGACTTGGCGTCGCCGGAGCCGATGGGCGCGGCCGGGGGTGCGAAGTGCAGTGTCGCTTCGTGCGTCGGGCGCGTGGCCGGCGTGTTGCCGAACTTCACCGGCTGGGTCGCCGGCGAGGGCACGTCGATTTTCACGGCAGCGAGCTTGATATTGGGAACGAGCGCAGGGTTAGTCGTCGGGGTCTTCGGTGCATCGGCAGCGACGATGCCCGGCGCATCATTCTGCGCGACGGATGGTGTTTCCGATCCCGAGCCACCAAGCATCTTGTAGACGACCGCGACAGCGCCGAACGCCAGCGCGACGCCCATCACAGCAACAACAGGTTTGGATAATCGTTTGCGACGTGCCATGTCGGACCTCCATGTCCGGGTCGGTCGGGATTGATGAATGAGCGTCCTGGAGCGGCGGTCAGGTCCGTTGGATGCTCCGCGTGGAAACGCGTCGAATGCCCCGATCCGTAGCGAGCATACCCAGCGGCACATCGTGGTCAAGCATTGGAATGTACGGCATGATCTGTTCTTCGAAGCACAGCCCGCACGAAACGCCCAGAAAATCGTTCTGCGCCAGGAAGCGGTCGTAGAACCCCATCCCGCGCCCGATGCGATGCCCGCCCTCGGTGAACCCGAGCCCCGGGACCAGCACCAGGTCGATAAACGACAGCGGCAGTGGGTTGCCCGAGATCGGCTCGCGAAGCCCGTGTCGAGTGGTCTGAAGTTCGTCTGACGAAAGCGACGAGATCTCGACCGGCACCATCCGGCGGGCGTCCCAGCTCACCTTGGGCACCACCACGCTCTTGCCCTGCTGCCAGGCGCGAAGCGCCAGCGGCGCACAATCGACCTCCAAAGGCGTCGACATGTAAAGCATGACAGTCTTGGCGGACTGGAATTCGCTGGTCGAGGCGATGATCGCACACGCGGCGACGCTCTTGGCGTGACGCTGCACGTCCGTCATCCCCGCCAGCACCTCGCGCAGCGTTCGGCGGATTTCGGTCTTGTCGTCGTGATGTCCGGCTTCGTTCGTCATTTCCGTCCCAATTCCGGGCGCCCGTGCCCGGCCTTTCTCCCTGACCGCATCACCTCTCAGTATACAGACACTTGTACGCCCGTCACCGATAGACCGTTCGCTGGAAACAATATTCATTCATCCATTCGGATCGATGGATGCAGGCGATTCGGGAGGTTTTTTCAACGCTTCCAGTCTCGATTTCACCTTCGCTTCAAATCCCAGATCCTTCGGCGTGTAGTATTGTTTATCGACTCCCAGATACTCCTGCTCCACAAATCCGCCGGGGGCGTCGTGGGGATATTTATAACCGGTGCCGTGGTCCAGGCGTTTGGCGCCCTTGTAGTGGGCGTCGCGCAGGTGCTTGGGTACGGGAATTGTTCGGCCTTCCTTCGCGTCCTTCATCGCTTCGGAGATCGCGATCGTGGCGGAGTTGCTTTTGGGGGCCTGCGCCATGTAGATCACGGCTTCTGCCAGCGTGAGCTGGCATTCGGGCATGCCGATGCGCTCGACGATGTCGTAGCACGCCGACGCGATGACCAGCGCCATCGGGTCCGCCAGGCCGATATCCTCGCTCGCCAGGATCGCGATGCGCCTCGCGATGAAGCGCGGGTCTTCCCCGGCCTCGAGCATGCGGGCGACCCAGTAGATCGCGGCGTCGGGGTCGCTGCCGCGCATTGATTTGATCAACGCGCTGGCGGCGTCGTAGTGCTCGTCGCCCGTGCCGTCGTAGGCGACGGCTTTACGCTGCATCGATTCTTCCGCGATCGTCTGGTCGATCTTTACAGTAGCACGGGCTTCCCGCCCGTGGCTTACATTCACGGGCGAGACGCCCGTGCTACTAAGGATCGCCACCTCCAGCGCCGTGAGCGCTCGCCGTGCATCGCCGTCCGACCATTCGGCCCAGAGGTCCAGGGCTTTCTCATCGATCTGAATATCGATATCGCCGAATCCGCGTTCCTTGTCGGCGATCGCGCGTTTCAGCAGCGATTTGATGTCGGCGTTCTCGATCGCCTGGAACTGGAAGATCTGGCTGCGGCTGACCAGCGCCGAATTGACCGCAAAAAACGGGTTTTCGGTCGTGGCACCGATAAGGATGATCAGTCCCGCTTCTACGTCGCCCAGGAGAATATCCTGCTGGGCGCGGTTGAAGCGGTGAATTTCGTCGAGGAAGAGGACGGTGCGTTTCCCGCCGTGCGCGAGGCGTTCGCGGGCGGCGTCGAGGATGGCGCGGACTTCCTTGACCCCGACGCTGGAGGCGTTCATCTGCTCGAAATGCGACTGGGTGTAGGCAGCGATGAGGCTGGCAAGGCTGGTCTTGCCCGTGCCGGGCGGGCCGTAAAAGAGGACCGAGAGCAGGCGGTCGGCCTCGAGCATTCGCCGGAGGAGTTTTCCCGGGGCGAGGAAGTGCTGCTGCCCCACAAACTCATCGATCGACCGCGGCCTCATCCGGACGGCCAGAGGCGCGACGCGATCCAGATTCTTCTGCCGGGAAGCGGCGAACAGGTCCATCAGAACATCATACGCGCGAAACGGAGCCCAGAGCCACGGGTGTAAACCCGTGCGTCTGGTCGATGAACGGAAGACGCACGGGTTTACACCCGTGGCCCCGCATGACTTCGCGTCCACCCCGGTTACTGCTAGAATGCCGCGACGATGGGGCATGGTTATCCGATCCTCCTGGACGTTTCTCGCCGCAAGATTCTTATTGTCGGCGGAGGGAAGGTTGCTGCGCGCAAGGCGGCTGGGCTGGTGGACGCGGGCGCGAGCGACGTTACTGCGGTGTCGCCGCAGTTTATGGCGGAATTTCCGGCGTCGGTGCGGAAGGTGCAGGAGATCTATTCCGCGTCGCTGCTCGACGGCGTTTCTCTGGTTTTCGCTGCGACCAACCGGTCGGAAGTGAACGACCAGATCGTTGAAGACGCCCAGGCCCGCGATGTTCTCGTCAATCGCGCCGATTCGGACGAAGACCACCCCGGCGATTTTGTCACACCCGCCAAGTACCAGGACCACAACGTGATGCTGACGGTCTCGGCCGCGAGTGCGGCGCTGGCGGCGCATATTCGGGACGCGCTGCAACGCCGCTGGGACCCGCGCTGGACCAAAATGGCCGACGCCATGCGATCGCTGCGGCCGTGGATTCGTGACCGGACAAAGCTGACGCAGGACCAGCGGGCGATCATTTTCCGGGCGCTGGCGGGCAATGACGCGATGGACGTGCTGGACGTGGGTGGGATCGACGCGCTGAGAAAGTGGCTGGTCGAAAAACACCCCGAGCTGCGCGATGCCTGAACCCACCCTCGGCCAGATCATCCTCGCGATCGGTGCCGCCGTCGTGTTTGCGGCGAGCGTGACGGTCTCGATCGCGCGATCCGCCAACCGCGCCGTGGTGATCGTGCTGGCGATCATCGGGCTGGTGCTCTCCACGTCATCGCTCGTGTGGCACGCGGTGGATCGGGGGAGTTGGATTCCGCTGGACGACAATTTCGACGCGCTATTGTGGCTGGCGATCATGACGGGGCTGGTGTCGCTTTATTTGCAGCGTCGCAAAACAGTCGGGCGGGTGGATTGGGTGCTGTCGCCGATCGTCATCCTGCTGCTGCTGTCGGCGGCGTTCTTCGGGGCGACGATGCCGCAGGAATACAAGGCCACGCTCTGGTCGACGACGCACCGGCTGGCGGTTTTCACCGGCCCGATCGCGCTGGCGCTGGCGGCGGCGTGCGGGGTGATGTACCTGGTGCTCAGCGCGCGATTGCGCAACAAGCACCACACTGTCGACGCCCGCTTCGGCAGCCTCGAACGCCTCGAACACCTTACCTATACCGCCGTCAGCGTCGGATTTGCGTTGCTCACGGTCGGACTTGTCACCGGGGTCGTGCGTGCGATCCAGGTAAACGCAAACCTCGGGCTCAACTGGATGTGGCAGCCGAAGATCGTGCTGGCGATGTCGGCGTACGTGTTGTACGCCCTGGTCCTGCACAGCCCCATCAACCCCAGTTTCCGCGGCAGGCGTACGGCGATCCTGAGCATCGCCGGGTTTGTGCTGCTGCTGGGGACGATCGGTGTGGTGCAGTGGATGGGTTCGTAGTTCATCCCCTCTCCCTCAAAAGGGGAGAGGGTTAGGGTGAGGGGGAAGCTTGACCTCCGCAACACGCTTGCGAGTGTCGAGCTTCCCCCTCACCCCCGCCCTCTTCCCCCAGGGGAGAGGGAGTAGAAGAAAGATATGCAGCGTCTGCTTCTGATCGGTCTCAACCACACCACCGCGCCGCTCGACGTGCGCGAGAAGCTCGCGTTCGCGCAGCGGCGGACGATCGAGGCGGTGGAAGCGTTGAAACAATCGATCGACGGTAGCGAGGCAGTCGTCCTCAGCACGTGCAACCGCGTAGAACTCTATCTGGCGGCACCGCAGGAGATCGAGCGGGAGCAGATCGTCGCGTTCCTGAAAGATTTTCATCAGCTCCCCGACGACAGTTTCGCCTCCCACCTCTACGAAATGCGCGGCCGCTCGGTGATCGAGCATCTGTTCGCGGTGGCGTCGAGTCTCGATTCGATGGTGCTGGGCGAGACGCAAATCCTCGGGCAGGTGCGGACGGCGTACGAGTCGTCGCGCACGCTGGGCGCGACCGGCGCGCTGCTGAATCCGCTGTTCCAGCGGGCGGTCGGCGTGGGCAAGGAAGTGCTCAGCCAGACTCACCTCGCCGACGGCAGGGTGAGTGTGGCGAGTGTGGCGGTGGATTACGCAACGCGCATCTTCGATTCGTTCGATGACAAAACTGTGCTTTGCATGGGCACGGGGAAGATGTCGCAGTTGGTGCTGCGTTCGTTCGCGGCACTGAAGCCCAAGCACCTGATCGTCGCGTCACGCGATGTCGAGCGGGCGCGCCGGATCGGCGCACAGTTCGGCGGCGAAGGGGTGTCGTCGGAGAACCTGGATCAGTTGCTCATTCAGGCGGACGTGGTGGTCAGTTCGACCGGGCATCCGCACAATCTGATCACGAAAAAGCGTTTCGAGCCCCTGCGCAAACCGCGCCGGTATCGGCCGATCTTTATGATCGATATCGCCGTGCCGCGCGATATTGAGGTGGCGGTGGCGGAGATCGAGGGGGTGTATTTGTACAACCTCGACGATCTTCAGGAAGTCGTCACCCGCACGATCGACTCCCGCGGGTCGGCGGTCGATGCGGCGCGGGCGATCGTCAACCAGCACGTCGACACCTTCCTCGCCTGGCACCGCCAGCGCGAGATCGGGCCGATGATCGACGCCCTCTACAAACGCTACAACGACATCGCCCGCAGCGAACTCGAACGCACGACCGCCCGCATGCAACTCGACGAGGCCCAGAAACTGCACCTCGAAGAGCTGGTCCATCGCATGGTGCAGAAAATGTTGCACGATCCGGTGAGCCAGCTCCGCGCGCCCGAGCCGCACGAAAACGGTCAGGCGTACGTCCACGCGATCGAAAAGCTCTTTAAGCTGGAGCCCCCGCGTGATGACGAGCGATGAAGCAACTGGCCCAAAGCCCACGTCCTTGGCGTGGGTTCCGATCGCAATCAGCGCACTGGTTGCACTCGTCACAATCTTCATCCTCTCCGGTCCGTTCGCGATCGATGTGCTGCTGGGCCTGACAATCGACGGCGCGATCCTCGTCGCGTATCTCGCATCCGCGTTTGGATGGGGCAGTTATATCGCGCGCTACGCGCCAGCGCCGCTTCGATTCGTCACCGCGATCGCGATCGGACTGGGATTGATGGGCCTGGTCGAACTCGCACTCGGTTTGGCGGGGGTGCTGTCGATCTATTCGACCATCGGCATTATTGCGATTGGTCTGGGTGCCACGGCCTGGTACGCCAAGCCGTGGAAGGCCAGCGAACCTCGGCTTGGCGTACCAAGCCGTGGCATCCGTGCCGCATGGTGGCTCATCCCGTTCGCCATCGTCCTGGGCGTCGCCATCGTCGCGGCGTCGTTGTGTCCGGGCTTTCTATGGAAACCGCTCGACCCGCATCCGTACGACGCGATCAGTTATCACCTGCAAGTCCCGCGCGAGTGGTACGACGCGGGGAAGATCATCCCGCTTCAGCACAACGCGTTTAGCTATTTTCCCATGCTGATGGAGACGCACTACCTCGCGGCCATGCACCTGCGCGGCGGGTCTTGGGCGGGGATGTATTTGTGCCAGTTCATGACGCTGGCGCACGGCGTGCTAACGGTGATCGCGGTCGGGCAGATCGCCCGAGCGCTGGACGCCACCTCGCTACGCGCCTGGAGCGCGGCGATGATCGTCGCGACCGTGCCGTGGGTGTTTCAGTTGTCGGTCGTCGCCTATGTGGAAACCGGCGTGATGCTCTACACCACGCTGGCGATCGGGTGGGGCATGATCGCGATCCGCAGGCCGACGAAATACGCCTTTGTGATCGTCGGGCTGTGCGCCGGACTGGCGTGCGGGATGAAGTACACCGCGTTCGTGATGAGTGCGGGCGTCGTCGTCGGGCTGCTGGTCGTATTTGAGCTAAGCCGCAAGCGGATGGTGAATGCGGCGATCCTGATTGCCGTCACCGCGCTGGTCGCCAGTCCGTGGCTGATCCGGAACATCGCCTGGACCGGCAACCCGGTCTTCCCGCTGGCGACGTCGGTTTTCGGCAAGGCGCACTTCACGGACGATCAACTCGACCGCTACCGCATCGCCCATGCGCCGCCGGCGAGTGAACAGGGGATCGGGGCGCGAATCGCGAACGGGTGGGACCGAACGTTCGCGGATCAGCAGTTCGGGTATGTGGTGCTGCCGATCGGAATGCTGGCGCTGCTGGCGCTGCTGTTCATCGCGCCGGCATCGCGAGCGCAATACGCGTTCCTCGGCGCCAGCGTGCTGGGGATGTTCGCGGTGTGGTTGTCGGCGACGCACATCATGCCGCGGTTCGTGACGCCGGTCGTGCCGCTCTTGGGGATCGCGATTGCGCTCGTGCCGATCAACGGCTGGGCGATGTTTGGGCTGGCGATCGTGCAAGGCGTTTCGGGGCTGGTAATGGTCTGGAACGCGCTGTCCCCCACGCTCGACCTTGGCCGGCAGGGGCTTTTACGGCTGAACGACCTGACGATGATCGAAAGCGACGGAGTCCGCGCCGCCCGCACGTCAGGC
>JBBQQZ010000069.1:0-13128 GCA_038215325.1 Tepidisphaerales bacterium
CCCCTGACAGTAGTTTACATCCCGAAGGACTTCGTCCTACACGCGGCGTCGCTCCATCACACTTTCGTGCATTGTGGAAGATTCGTTACTGCAGCCCCCCGTAGGAGTCCGGACAGTGTCTCAGTTCCGATGTGGCCGGCCGACCTCTCAGCCCGGCTATGCGTCATTGCCTTGGTGAGCCATTACCTCACCAACTAGCTGATACAATATAGCCTCATCCCAGAATAGTTGCCCTTTGAGAACAGTGTCATGCGACACCGTTATTTCATCTGGTATTACCTGTCCTTTCGGACAGCTATCCCAGGTTCCAGGGTAGATTAGCTATACATTACTCACCCGTGCGCCACTGACGTATTGCTACGCCCGTACGACTTGCATGTCTTAGCCACGCCGCCAGCGTTCAGGCTGAGCCAGGATCAAACTCTTCAATTTAATTTCTTGGCCCGGACATTCCTCAAGCGAAGCGTCGTCTTGCGACTTAGCTCCGGCTAACAGTTTCATGTCCGGTTTTATCCTCGAAACGAGCTTGTCCTATACCTACCCGACTAAGACAATCAGGTAGGCTGTTTTACTGCCCTTGGGTGACTAGGCCCAAGGGTCAGCTGATAGATGCAAGGTGTTAAGTCGCATCTACCAGAGCAAGGCTTCAGCATTCTGGCATATTACTCATAAAAATGAATTAGGATTCACTTCATATAGGTGACACGAGAATGCTGAAGATTTGGTGGGCCACCCGTAATCAACTGGCGAACCAGCAGACCACTTGTGGCCACAAGATCTTCGCCGAGTCATCCTGCTTGACACAGGCTCTCGGCTCACACTCTCGCGGCATTCCGACTATTCACTTGTCAAAGAGCACCCGAACCGCTTCGTCTGGAAAACCAAACTCGCGATTCGTTATTCGACGTTCGTGACTCTCGTCACTTCCGTCGAGTGGGTCGCACATCGTATCGCAACCCGTTTCACTGTCAACCGGTCGGAAAGAGATTTTTTATCTCTTCGAGAAGTTTGAGACACCCTCAAGCTCCTCTAACCCATTGTCAGCCCGACTGTTACATCGGCCCACCGTTCCTCCGAGTCGCATTTATTTGCGTCTCGTTCCGGATCAGTGAGGGGGGGATTATGCCAACCCATTCGTGGGTGTCAAGCCGTACGGATATCAAAATTCCTACTTTCGTTTTTTTGCGGCGTCTTTCGCCACTTCCGAGGCCCGCTTTTTGATGATCCGGCGCTTCACCCGCTTATCCATCAAGCCCGCGTGTGTCGCCTCGCGTTCCGGATCCCGCGCCCGGCCTCGCACCTGAAGCTTGATCGGCACTTCGGCGTACGGCAAAAGCTCGCGAAAGCGATTGGTGACGAACCGCCGGTAGTTTTCGTCGATGTAATCCGCATTGTTGACGAACAGCACCAGCGTCGGCGGTGCCACTGCCACCTGCGTGGCGTAGTAGATCTTCGGACGACTGCTGGCCTTGGAACTGGGCGCACGCTCCTTCACCACCGCCTCCAACGCCGCGTTCAGCTTGCCCGTCGTCACGCGCTCCGTCGCCTGCTTGTGCAAATGCCCCGCCAAGTCCAGCACCTGCTGCACGTTCCTGCCGTCCTTAGCGGTGGTGAACGCGATCGGCGCGAAATCAAGGAATTTCAGCTCCTTGCCCAGGTATTCGCCGAACGCTTCCATCGCCTCGGAATCGCGGAACTTCGCGCCGTCGCGTTTCTTCAGTTCGTCACGCGCGATATCCCATTTATTGATGACGATGATGACCGGCTTGTATTCGCTGGCGATGTACGCCGCCAGCTTCTTGTCCGGCTCGCTGACGGGTTCCGACGCGTCGATCAAAAACAGCACCACGTCCGCCCGGCGGATCGACCGCTCGGCGCGGTGGAAGCTGTAAAATTCGACGTCATTCGTCACCATATGCCGCTTTTTCCGCATCCCGGCGGTGTCGATCACCACCAGCGCATGCCCGTCCTTCTCGAAGCGCACGTCAACGCTGTCGCGCGTCGTGCCGGGCACTTCCGAAACGATCACGCGCTCCGGGTCGTCCTCATAAATGCGCGCGACTGAATTCACCAGCGTGCTCTTGCCCGCGTTCCGCTTGCCCACGATCGCGATGAACATCTCCGGCGGCGGCAGTTCGGTCGGGGCGTTTGTCAAATCCACATTCTGCTTGATCAATTCGACGAGTTGATCGAGGTTGCGATCGTTCATCGCCGAGATGCCAATCGTGTTGCCGAAGCCCAGCCGGCTGAATTCCGCGACGGCGGCGTCTGCCTTCACGCCGTCGGCTTTATTGGCCACGACGATCGTCTTAATGCCCTTGTTGCGGAGCATCTGCACGATGGTCTGGTCCGCCGTCGTCACGCCGGCGGTGGTGTCGCCGACGAAGATAACCAGGTCAGCCCGTGCCATCGCGATCTCGATCTGGTGCTTGATGTGCTCGGTCAGCCCCTGTTCATCGACGTACCCGTACCCGCCGGTATCGACCATTTCGACGTATTTTCCGTCGAGGTCGAGGTGGTAGGAGACGCGGTCCCGCGTCACGCCGGGCATGTCTTGGACGATCGACACCCTCTTGCCCGCCAAGGCATTGAGCAGACTGGATTTACCGACATTTGGCCGGCCAACGATTGCGACAACAGGGAGCTTCATAGCCCCATATGGTACGCCCCAATTCTAAAATCCGATAGCGTTAGCCTTTGCGATCGGTCACTTGTTTGAGACAAAACCCTCAGGAAGATGCCGTCGCAACTCCATCGAATCGTGCAGCAATCGGCCGACGTCGATGGTGTTGGTGGTGACGCGATACAAGATCAGGTGTCGCGCCTTGCGCCCTCGCCTCGCGATATGCAATGTGCGAACTTCGGGATGAATCTCCTCGCGAGCCCGCGAAGGCGACGCCTCGGGCGCGAGAAGGATATCCATCATCGCCTGACGAATGAGTTGCTTGTATTGCTCGCACTTTCGATCCCCGAACGTGCTTCGTGTCTGTTCGAGCACCGTCCGGATGTCCTCGACGGCCGCGAACGAAAGTCGAAATCGGCGTCTCAAGACGTCCTGCGGCGGCCCGATTTACTCGATAAACCGTCGATAAACGCGTCCAAATTGTCCGCCTCGATTTCGATCCCCTCGCCCCGATCGATCGCAGCAAACGATTCGCTGGCGAGCCTCCGGAGTCGCTCCAGCTTCAGCTCGTCTTCTCCTTCCCGCTGTTCGAGCAGACGTAGGCCCGCGCGGACGACCTCGCTCGCACTGCGATACCCGCCACCCTTCACTCGCTGTCGGATGAAGCGGGCTTGTTCGCCGGAGAGGTTGACGTTTTGAGTCGGCATCTGCGCGTCATTATCCCTTCATTGGCAACATTTGCCAAGCCAAAAGTGCGCGGCCGAAGCGCGTCGTTCGCCGTTGTCGCCACGACCGATAACACTCGCCGCGTTCACGCTGATATCGGGAAACTAATCACAATGTTGCGGTTTACGTGGGGACTCTGTCATACTCATCAGCGTCACGTCAGTAGGTTGTTGTCCGTCTCTTACACCGGAGGTTCATCATGGCCAGCGTTACAGACATACTCACGCTCAAGGGCAATTCGGTTGTTTGTGTGTCCGCGGACATGACCGTGCTCAAGGCCACTCAGTTGATGAACGAGCATCACATCGGTTCGGTGTGCGTGATCGATTCAACTGGCCGGCTCATGGGGGTGTTCAGCGAGCGGGATGTGCTCACCCGCATCGTCGCCGCCGAGCGCGTGCCGCATGAAACCATGGTCGGCGAAGTCATGACCGCCAACCCCTGTACCTGCGAGTGTGAAACCGATCTGGACGACGTCGCCGAGATGATGCGCGACCGCCGCGTCCGGCACATCCCCGTCCTCGATTCGGCCGGCAATCTCAAGGGCATGATCTCGATCGGCGATATCAACGCCAATCGCGTTTCCATGCAGGATATGCAGATCCAGCAGCTCAACAATTACGTCTACGGACGAGCGTGAGCATCGACGCGTGTGGCGTGATGAGTGTGACGTGAAAGACCCTCAAAATCCTTTCACGTCACACCCCTCACTCGCCGCTTGTTAGTTCACCTCAACCGGCACTCCACCTTTTTTCGCCGATTCGTACATCGCCAGGATGATGGCGACGGCCTTTTTTGACGTCGGCGTCGTACAAGCTGCGAGGAAGATTCTGAAGTGCCGCAAAAATCCGATTGCATTGTCGGTTTTTGGTCCGTAATGTGAGCCGCAGTTGGAACAATCAAAATTAGCACCGTCGGCCCCTCCCTCCCCCGGGGGCTTGTCGTCGTCAGATACCACGCAGCTCACGGTTGACGCCGCACTGCGCGCCACCCGTGCGCAGCTCGACAACCTCAACGCCATCAGCCGGCACGCCGATTCGATCGACGCGCTGCGCGCCCTCGCCGATACGCTGCCCCAGATCGTCTGGATCACCCGTCCCGACGGGTACATCGAATACTATAACCGCCGCTGGTGGGAATTCACCGGACTCACCTTCGAGCAAGCCAAAGGCGAAGGCTGGCACTTGACGATCCACCCCGACGACCTCGCGCGCACCGCCGACCGCTGGAACGAGGCCGTCCACACCGGCGAACCGTACGAGATCGAATACCGCTTCCGCCGTGCATCGGACGGCGAATACCGCTGGTTCCTCGGCCGGGCGATCCCCTCGCGCGACGCCACCGGGCAGATTGTCCGATGGTTCGGCACCTCCACCGACATCAACGACCACAAACTCGCCGAGCAAGCCTTACGCCACGCCAAGGACCAGATCGAAGCCAACAGCCGTGCCAAGGACGAGTTCCTCGCCATCCTCTCCCACGAACTGCGCACCCCGCTTTCTGCCATTCTCGGCTGGGTCCAGTTGCTTCAGATGGGCGTGCTCGACCAAAAAGAACACGACGAAGCCCTCCAGACCATCAAGGAGCAGGCCAAGGTGCAGTCGCAGCTCATCGAAGACCTGCTGGAAGTCAGCCGCATCATCAACGGCAAGTTCCACATGCGCGATGAGGCGATCGAACTCCACCAGGTCATCCAGACCGCCATGGACGGCGTTCGACCCTCCGCCACCGACAAAGGCGTCGTCCTCGAACACGGCGAATGGGACAACGCCCTCTTCGTCCGCGGCGACCCCCAACGACTCCAGCAAGTCACCTGGAACCTCCTCACCAACGCCGTCAAATTCACCCCCGCAGGCGGGACCATCACCGTCTCGCTCGACCGCGCGAATTCCCAGGCGCGACTGACGGTCGCCGATAACGGCAAAGGCATCCCGCCGGACATGCTGCTCCGCATCTTCGAGCGCTTCCAGCAGGCCGACAGCAGCGCCACCCGCGCCCACGGCGGGCTCGGGCTCGGGCTGTCGATCGTCAAGCACATCGTCTCGCTCCACCACGGGTCGATCAGTGCCCAAAGCGATGGCGAAGGCACCGGCGCGGCGTTTACCGTCACGCTCCCCGTCCAGACGATGTGTCCGGACTACACCCACCAAACCATCCACGAAGCCGGCGCGATCAACGCCACCACCCTTGCCGGCCGCAAGCTGCTCGTCGTAGACGACGAAGATTCCGCCCGCACCGTCGTCGCCGCCTGCCTGCGGAAGTTCGGTGCCGACGTCACCCTCGCCACCTGCGTCCCCGAGGCGATCGATTCACTGCAAAAACACCGCTTCGACGCCATCATCAGCGACGTCGCCATGCCCATCCAGAACGGCTACGACCTCATCCGCAAGATCCGCCACGAACACCTCGAACAACGCGACATCCCCGCGCTCGCCCTCACCGCCTTCGCCAGCGTCGACGACCAAACCCGCGCCCTCGAAGCCGGCTTCAATCTCCACGTCACCAAACCCGTCGACCCCATCGAACTCATCACCCGCCTCCTGCGCTTGATGGGTCCGAAGAGTTAGATGTACCGCAGAGACGCGGAGATCGCCTTGAATGAGCGAGTGAGTCTTGTCATCAAACTCTGTAAGATTGAAAGCCTTTGCACCAAGGCTCCAACGCCAATGCCATGGCGATCTCCGCGCCCTCCGCGTCTCTGCGGTGAATCATTCTTTGGATTCCCGATCAACATCCGTTATCAATCCCCCATGCGCACTCCGCCCCCCCGCGGACATTCCAAGAAGCCGCCGCTGCGGTTGCAGCCGACCACGTTGTGGGAATACCCCTCGCAAGACTACGGCGACACCCAGCAAGGCATCCCCGGATACAAAGGCGCCACGCCCAGTTACATCATCTGGAACCTGATCCAGCGCTACACCAAGGAAAACGAACTCGTCGTCGATTGCTTCTGCGGCAGCGGTACGACGCTGGACGTCGCGCGCGACCTCAAACGCCGCGCCCTCGGCTATGACGTCCACCCGACGCGCAAGGACATCTTCCGCGTAGACGCCCGCAAACTCCCGCCGGAATTGTCGGGGAAAGTCGATCTGGTCTTCATCGACCCGCCCTATTCCACCCACATCGACTACGGCCCAGACCCGCGCGACATCGGCAAACTCTCCCCCAAGGACGGCCAGTACTACGACGCGATGGAGCACGTCATCAAGGAAATCCACCGCCTCCTCAAACCCGGCAAAGTGTTCGCCCTCTACATCTCCGACAGCTACGAGCACGGCACCGGCTTCTTCCCGCTCGGCATCGAACTCTTCAACCGCGCCATCCAGCTCGGCTTCGAACCGGTGGACATCATCAGCGTCGTCCGCCACAACAAAACCCTCGAAATGGGCAACTACCGCAAAGCCGCCGAGGAGCAGAACTTCTTCCTCCGCGGGTTCAATTACCTGTTCATCCTGCGGAAATAACGTGGCGTGGGCGTCTTCGCCCACGCGATCGACTCCCTACGCCGCTGCGATTGCCACGCCCCACTACCGGCCGAAGATCCGGCGATTTTTGATTGACTCGTGCGCTATTTGTTAGGTATAATTTAGGGTTGACCGGGGAATGGATGCGCGGCATCTCCGTCGCGCATTCTTCGCGTCTTCGTCCTTTCGCGTTTCCACCTCTTTTCCAAAGGAGCCGACCATGGCCACGCAGTCGCAGATTGAAGCCAATCGCCAGAACGCCCGCAAATCCACGGGGCCGCGCACCCAGCAGGGAAAAGACCGCGCCCGCATGAACGCCATCGTGCATGGCCTGCGGGCGACGGCCGTGTCCGACGAGAACGACGGACCGCTGCGCGTTTCGCTTCGCGAGCAACTCGATGCGGAGTGGCAACCGGGCTCGATCCTGGAAAGCATGGTCATCGACCAGATCGCCGACACGTACCTCCGGCTGCGTCGGTGTCCGGACGTGGAAGCGGGCATGCTCGGCACCAAGCCCGTCGAAAAACTCGTCAGCGACTTCCGGTCCTACTCGCCAAGCAAGATCCTGAAGCTGCACGAATACGAGTCCCGCCTCGCCCGGTCGCTGCAACGCCTGATCCAGCAACTCCGCGACCTGCAACGCGAACGCTTCGCGCGCGACGCGGAAGCAGCCGACTGTGTCTCCGACACACCCCCCGCCGACACGTCCGTCGATTCCGCCGGCGACGGTGCGCCGCAAACGCCTTCTGAAGCCGTCGCAACGCCCGATCAGGAAATCCGCCAAACGAACCCAATTCCGCCGGAAGCCATGAATTTAGCAGACGTTACAGACTCGATCGAAACCTCGGGCGACGTCGCAGCGTCCTGCGATTCCCGTAGCACAGGCGTCCTCGCCCGTGTCCAGACATGACAGATGCCCACCGGCGAGGACGCCCGTGCTACGAAATGCATTCTCGACGTGTCTCGATGCCCGTGACGAAGTCGCAAACGCCGCCCCGCTGGTTGCGTCAAAATGCGGTTTGCGGTACAGTGGCGGACTCGCTACGCCAAAGGCGAGGTCGTTTTGTTGGTCCGGCGGGACGTCAGAACGGCTTGTTTTTTTCCAATCCCAAAGCCTCATGACGGCCCTGCGGATCTTTTGGCAGCCGCGTCGGGTGGTCCGGGCTGGCGATCAAAGTATCGCTGTTCGCTTCTGAAAGGTTTCGTATGACACAGACAGAACTCGTCCAGGCGCTCGTGGATGCCGGCATTCACTTCGGTAATCCGGCCTCGCGCTGGAACCCCCGCATGGAACCGTACATCGCCGGCAAACGCGGCAATGTACACATCATCAACATCAAGGAGACCGTCAAGGGTCTTCTGCTGGCCAAGAAGCTGATTCAGAACACCGTCGCCGCCGGGCGAGATGTGCTGTTCGTCGGGACCAAGCGTCAGGCCCGCAACGCGGTGCAGGAAGAAGCCACCCGCTGCGGCATGCACTACGTCAACGAGCGCTGGCTCGGCGGAACGCTGACGAACTTCCGCACGATCCGCGAACGCCTGAAGCGCCTCGAACAGCTCGAAAAACTCTGGGGAACCGGCGAAATCGAAACGTACTCGAAGAAGATGAAGTCCACGCTCAACCGCGAGATGGTCAAGATCAAGAGCAATCTTGAAGGCATCCGCAAGATGGACAAGCTGCCGGGCATCATCTTCCTGGTTGACACCAAGCGCGAGCACATCGCGGTGAACGAAGCCAAGAAGCTGGGCGTCAAGACGATCGCGCTGATCGACACCGACGGCAACCCCGCGGACATCGACTTGCCGATCCCCGGTAACGACGACGCGATGCGCGCGATCGCTCTGATCGCCAGCCAGCTCGCCGACGCGGTGATCGAAGGCAAGCAGGGTCGCACGACCGGCAACGAGAAGACCGAAGGCGGCGAACCGCGCCGCCGCAGCGCCCGCAGCACGTTCCGCGCCGACAAGGGTCCGGAAACCGCAGGCGAGCCCGGCGTCGAACTCCCCGCCGAAGCCGTCACCGGCGAGACCGCAGTCGCGCCCGAAGCCCCGGCCACCGACGTCGCGGCAAGCGTCTAATACTGAAATACGAGGCAACCACAGATTTCACAGATTACACAGATTCAATCAGGTGGCTGTTCAGCTTCATCTGTGAAAATCTGTGTAATCTGTGGTTCTTTCTCTGGAGAAAATCATGGCAACTATCACCGCATCAATCGTTAACGAACTCCGCAGCAAGACCGGTCTGGGCATGATGGAATGCAAGAAGATGCTCACCGAGACCGACGGCGACATCCAGAAGGCGATCGACGAGTTCCGTAAGAAGAACGTCAAGACGTCGATCCTGGAGCGCGCGACCACCGAAGGCCGCGTCGAAACGCTGACCAAGGGCAACGTCGCGGTCGCGGTCGAGATCGTCTGCAACACCGATTTCACCGCCAAGAGCGACGAAGTGCTGAAGCTGGCGCACCAGGCCGCCGAAGTGCTTGTCGCCAACCCCGGCGCGAACGTCGCCGAAGACGCGAGCATCAAGGAAGCCCTCGTCAACGCCGCCAAGGTGACCGGCGAGAACGTGCAGATCGGGCGCACCTCGACCGTCAGCGGCAACGTCGGGTCGTACCTGTACTCGACCTCTGGCAAGGGCAAGATCGGCGTGCTGGTTGAGTTTGGCGGCGCGGTCAACGAAGACCTCGTCAAGTCCCTCGGCATGCACATCGCCGCCGCCCGTCCGGTGGCGCTGACGCGCGATCAGGTTCCCGCGGACCTCGTCGCCAAGGAAAAGGAAATCGCGGTCGAACAGGCCAAGGCGACCGGCAAGCCCCAGGCGATCGCCGAGAAGATCGCCGAAGGCAAGCTCGGCAGCTTCTACGCCGAACGCGTCCTGCTCGATCAGGAATTCATCAACGGCGAAGTGTTCAAGGGCAAGGTCTCCGAACTGCTCAAGAGCAAGGGCGTCGAGTTGAAGAAGTACGTCCGATTGGAAGTCGGTCAGGCGTAAAACTCTGACGCGAATCAAAACCCAAGACCGAAAGCCCACGGCGTCGCCGTGGGCTTTTGGCATGCACCGGACCGAAGCATCGCGCGGAATAGTTTCGCGTCATGAATGTAATTCTGATTTTTGCAATGGTTCCTTGTAGCCGCGACGCCCGCGTCGCCCATTGTTTTTCCCGAGTGGTACGGATGGGCGACGCTGGCGTCGCAGTTACAAATGCAGAAGGACGGATGACCTCGACCGTCATCCGTCCTTCATGATTGCACTCCCTCGGCATCGATCGCCGATCGCTTGCCTACCGTTCGCGCGGGGGCGGGCCGTCCTGCTGGCCGTCTTCTTCTTCGCGACGCGGGGGCGGCGAAGGTCTGTTCTTCTCAAGGACTTCGGTGACCTTTTCGATGGGGAGCTTCAGCGCGTCGGCGAGCTTCTTGGCGTTGGCGTCGCGCTGCTCCTTGTTCGGACGCTGGCCGGGCTCGGGGCGGGTGAAGGTCTGCATCGCTTCCTTCACGGCATCGACCGACACGCCCAGGTCCGACGCGATTTTCTCGAACGGCGGCTCCGGACGCCGGCGCTCGCCATCGGGCGGACCTTGGCGATCACCTTGACCTCGCCGAGCGCCTTGCTCACCGCGCGGCCCATTCTCCCCGCGCCCGCCGGGACGGTACTTGTCCATGACTTCGTCCAGCTTCTCCGGCGATACGTTCAGCGCCTCGGACAGCGCCTTGCGGTTCGCCTGCCGCTGCTCGTCGGTCGGCCTCTCACCCGGGCCGGCGGGATGGACCTTCTTGAACGCTTCGCGGAACTGCTCGGGCGTCACGCCCAGCTCCTTCGCGATCGCCTCAACCGGCCGGCCTCCGTCCTGTTCGGCACTTTGGCGATCCCGCTGGCGTTCGCGGCGCGGGCGATCCTGGCCGCCTTGGTCGTCACACTGTTCGGGCGCGTCCTTCGGACGCTCCTTCTTCTGATCCGCCGCCGGCGCCATCACGCCCGCGATCAACACCGCACCGGCCGCCAGGCCAAGGATTCGTACCGGAAATCGCCCCAAAATCGTCGTCATAGTCAGTCTCCTTTAGCTATTCGCCCGCACTAAATCGTGCCGACTGAATATGAGTGCAGGAAACCGTCAGGAGGTTTAGTGATGATCCAGACATCCCCCATCCGCCGTTGCGCCGCGTTCAGTGTGATGGCAGAATCTCGACTAATCGATCGATCTGTTCGTCGGTGTTGTAGAAGTGCGGGCTCACGCGCAGGCGCCCTTCACGCTTGGCGATCTCGATGTGCGATTCGCGGCACTTCTTCACGATCAATTCGTGCGAATGCCCGTGCGCCTTGATGCTCACGATGCCGCTTCGCATGGCCTCGCCTTGCGGCGAAATCACCGAGTACCCTTTCCGCGTCGCCCCGGCGACGAACCGATCCAGCAGCGTCTGCACGCGCGGCCAGATCACGTCCACGCCCACCTGATCGATCAGCGTTAGCGACCCCAGCATGCCCATCAGCCCGGCGACATTGTACGTGCCGCACTCGAACCGGCCGGCATCGGCTTTGAGGGTGTAGTCGTATTTGCCGTAGTCGTGGGCGTTGATGACGTTCATCCACCCGACCATCAGCGGCCGGGTGCGCTCGATGAGTTCGCGGCGACAATAGAACATCCCGGCGCCCTCCGGCCCGAGCATCCACTTGTGGCTATCCGCCGACGCGAAGTCGATGTTCATCGCCTTGACGTCGAATGGCAGAACCCCGATCGCCTGGATCGCATCGACACAGAACAGGATCCCGCGCTCACGACAGAACGCGCCGATCTTCGCCAGTTCATGCTGCTGCCCCGACGCGTACTCGACCGCCGACAGCGTGACGACCTTCGTCTGCGGCTTGCTCGCGGCCTCAAGGATCGCCGATGTGGGGACGCAGTGCGATCCGTCGGGCATCGCGATCTCGGGGACCAGTTCCAGCTTCGCACCGCGCGAGCGGACGATCTCCATCCACGGGTAGATGTTCGCCGGATACTCCACCGCCGTCGTGACGATGCCGTCGCCCCACTGCCACTCGATCCCGTTGGCGACGATCGCGATGCCCTCGGAGGTGTTCTTCACGAACGCGACTTCGCCGGAGTGGGCGTTGATCAGTTTCGCGCACAGCTTGCGCAGGATCTCGATATCGCTGTACCAAGCCGAGTTGAGATATCCCTGCGACTGCGCCTGGTTGGCAAACCGCTTGATCTGGTCGGCAGCGATGCGGGGCAGCGGCGCGACGCCGGCGTGGTTGAAGAACGCCCAGTGCTCCAGCACCGGGAACATCTGGCTGTTTCCGATCAAGGTGGCAACGTCAAGCATCGAGTGAGAGTATACTCTGTAGTCATGAAATCGCGCCCGCGCAAGTTCGTCGGAGCAGTGCTGATGATGGCGTCGGTCGCGTCGGCGGACATGAAATCCACCGTCGACGAATGGGCCGACCGGTTTATTCCGGAGGAAACGCCAAAACTTCAACTGCCCGCCTATGCCGACGATTTCGACCGCGCCCGCGCCGAAGTCGCCGCCGGCAAGTACCGGGCGGCGCTCTCGACGCTCACCAAGGTTTCCGACGGCAACCCGGCGACGCTGGCGATACTAAAGGCCCAGTGCCTTGCCGGGCTGGGCGAGGTCGATGCTGCCCAGAATTTGCTCGGCGGGCTGACGTCTCCCGATGCGGCGATCCTGAGCGGCCAGATCTCGCTCGATCATGCCGACCCCGCCGCCGCGAAGATCGCCGCCGACAAGGTGCTGGAAAAGTCGCCCGATTCCATCCCCGCAAATCTGCTCCGCGCCCAGGCGCTCGAAGCCGCCGGCAAGTTCGACGAGGCGATCGCGGCGTATAACTGGTTCCTCGAAGGCCAGCAGTCGTATCTGCAAAAGTGGCGTGCCGATCCGGATCAGTTTGAGAACGCCGACGACCTCTCAAACATCGCCACCGGCATCCACCGCTGGGCCACGCTCACGATGGCGTACAAAACTGTCCCGGAACTCAACGACACCGTCCTCAACATGTTCCTGCGGGCGTTCGACGTGATCGATCGCGAACACATCCCCTCCCGCATCGCGGCGGCGGAGTTCGCGCTATCGCGCGGGGACATGAAGAACGCCGCCAAGTACCTCGCGCCGGCGACCCAGCGCGGTGGGCGCGATCCGCGCGTGATGCGCGTCACGATTCAGGTCGCCATGGCCTCCGGCAACGAAGGCGCCGTGCGGCAGATGATCGATTCCTTCCGCGACAACGACCCGGACAGCTTCGACGCCGACTTCTGGGAAACCGTTCTCCTCGCCCGCGCCCAGCAATGGACGCAAGCC
>JBBQQZ010000070.1:0-13125 GCA_038215325.1 Tepidisphaerales bacterium
GCTTCGCCGGGGAGGAAGAGCACGACGTAATCGGTCGCCCGCTCAAAACTTTCCCAGTACGCCTTGCTGGATAGTTCCGCAACGCGCGTGCGCACCTGCTGCGAATGCCGCTGCATGCAGACCACCCGCTGCGCCTCATCGGCGGCTGCGGCACCGTCGAGGAAGGCGTCGATCACGCACTTGCTGTCGACGATCACCTGGCGATCTTCCGGCAAGAGCACGATGCAATCGGGGCGTTTTTTGCCGTCCTCGGTGTTGACCGACACCTGCTCGTTGAACGTGACGTGCTGCGTCATCCCCGCCATCTCGAACAGCCGTTTGAGCGTCAATTCCCCCCACCGTCCACGGCCCTGCGGCTTGCGAAGCGCCTGCACGAGCTGCGTCGTCTCCTTCGACAGATTCTGCTGCGTCGCCGCAACCGACGCCAGTTCTTTGCTGATGTTGGTGTAGGCGTCGGTGCGGGCCTTTTCGATGAAGTCGAGCTTTTCCTTGTACTGGTCGAGCACCTGCGTCATCGGCTGAAGCAACTGCGCCAGCTCCGCCTTCTTCTGCTCCAGCGACCCGGCCGCCTCGGTCTGCAATGTCTTGAACTTCTGCTCGGCGAGGTTGATGAACTGATCCGTGTTCTTCTTCAGCGCCTCGACTGACAACTCCGCGAACGACTGGCGGGCGCGGTTCGACAGGTCGCTGAGCTGTTCACGCTGTTCGACAAGCGATTTTTTTTCCGCTTCGAGATTGGCAAGGAGCTTGGAGCGTTCCTGTAGGATCGCATTCAGTTCGCCGCGCACGCCTTCGAGCGCCGCTTGCGCCTTCGCGGCGATGTCCCGAGCGCCAGCGACGTTGTCCTTTTCGGCGTTCAACCGCGCGTCCAGCGACGCCCGGTCCTGCTGTAGGATCGACAAGTCGCCGCGAAGGGCATCCAGCGTCGAATGCTGCGCCTTCAACTCCTCAACTGCCTCCCGCGCCCGTTCCTGCGCCACCGCCAATTCGGTCTGCATCGTTGATGCCGCAGCGCGCGCCCGCCGATCCGCGATCAACCACCCCACCGCCGCCCCGACCGCGCCACCAACCGCCGCCCCGAGGATGAACCACAGCATTTCCATGTTCGGAGAATGTAACCCTCATCGTCGGCGGATGCTACGACGGCCCGTCCGCTTCGCTGGGAAACGGGTCGTCCCCGTCATCGTATCGAGGCGGCTCAGGCGCAGGCATGCGGTCTACGACGTTGAGGATACGAATAGAAACATAGAAGAAGAGCAGCCCGGTCAAGCCCACGGCGATGGCGCACGCCCACTGGATCAGAGAGCCCTCGCTGTACCGCGCCAGCAGAACCGCGGGCATGAGAAGCAATCCGCCACCCGTTCCGGCCACGATGCTCAGCGTCATCAACATCGCTCGCGCGAGCAGGTACTTCCAGCGGTACACCGGTTTAGGCGTCGCGTAGCGGAGCGGATGTGGCGTTCGGTTCGATTCCACGTGGTCAGTATACCGAAGGCTTGAGCCGGCGGATTTTACCGCCGCTTTTTGCGAGTGGCGGCGGTATGAATGAGGGGTCGTCGCGTCGTCGTTGCGTCGTCGTCGCGTCGTCGTTGCGTCGTCGTTGCGTCGTCGTTGCGTCGTCGTAGTTGTGCGGCGACAGGCTCATTGAAAACAGAATACAACTCCGGCCGAAATGGCAGGGAATCGGAAATGTGACAAATGCAGCGCACTCAAAAGTGCGCGACGAATCGCCGCGACACGCGATTCGCCGCAGGTCTCATCTGTAACAGAAGTTAGGCGCGACCGGCGCTGAACCCTCCGTGTTACACGCAATTTAGCGCGCTACATTTCGATTCGAGCGATTGCCCGCCGCCTACGCCACTTGCGCCTGGGCGATTGGTTTGACGTGGCTGGCGATCCATTTTTGCAGGTTCACGACGCTGGTGTTCCAGCCGCTGGCGCGGGCGGTGAGGAAGGTGTCGTAAAGGCTGTCGAGGCCTTTGTTGAAATCGCGTAGCAGCGTGATGCGTTCCTCGAAAAGCGTGCGCGGCGTATCGGCTTCTTCCACGGCCGGCAGCTTCAGCGAGCCGATCGCCAGCGATTCGCCGGTGAGGGTGAGGTTATATTGCTCGCCCGCCCAATCGACGATGAGCCCGGCCTTGCGCGGGACCTTGCCGGTGCGAAGCCCGTCGATCGCTTCAGGCAGGCGCGTGGGCCCGGCGGCGGCGAGGGTTTCCTTGCCGGTGTGGTTGAAGACGCAATCAAGTTGCAGCGTGCGATCAAACATGATCGTGATCTCGCCGGCGGGGGTCTTGATCGATCCGCCTCGCATCGTCGCTTCGTGCCACATCCAAAGGAGGAATTCGTTCCCGAGAAAATCCTTCGCGCCGTCGCCTTTAGCGGTCCACGGGTACTCGGCCGGTGCGTCGGGGTCTTCGGGGCTTTTGGCGAAACGTGTGGGGAGAAAATCCTCGTACTCGCGACGCTTGCCGCGACGTTCCAACTCGCGAATGCCGACATTGCCGCTGGTCAGTGCGTGCAGTTCCAGATCGAACGTGCGGCTGAACAGTTCCATCAGCTTTTCGCGCACGCTGATCGACGAAGGCCCATAGACGATTCCCGCCGGCACGTCCCAGAGCAGCGGAACGAGCTTGCTGCGACGATACCTGCCGCTGCGAAGCTCCTCGTCCATTTTTCGTTCGACCGAATCCTTCACCAGTTTTTTCTGCTGCTTGCTGATGAACCCCGACGGATTGCCCTTGGCGGCCGCCTCTTCTTCGATCACCGACCAGGCGTGCTTCATCTCGCTGGGGATTTTGCTGGTGTCGATCCGCATCGCGAAATAGACGCAGTCGTTGAAGACGCAGTGCTCGAAATCAAACGACTGATCCATCACGTGACGCGGCCCTGCCCAGCCGTATTCGACATCGACGGGAAGGCCCATGTCGCTGGGTTTCAGCGCATTATCTTCCAGCTTCTTCAGGAGGTCTTCATCCGCCATCTTGGGCGACTGACCGACGACGGCGTACTTCAAAAACGAGATGGAACCGGAATCAAAACCCATGGGGTCGGCGACTGTATCTATCGCGGCTTGAAAAGCAATCCGGAAGACCGTCCATGAATCGCCACGAATCTTCTCGAATGAACTCTTCAGCGAATTCGGGTAGATTCGTGCAGATTCGTGGAAAAGACTTACGGAAAAACGTCTGGAATCGTCTGGGCGGTCGCGATCGTGGCGGTCGTGGGGTCGATCGTTGGCGTCGGGTGGTGGATGCAGAAGGACAACCTCGCCGCCACCACGCAATTGCCCGCAACCCAGCCGGCGACCGTGAAGCCGGATCATGACTACTACTTTTTCGTGCGTCTGGTTGAGTTCAATCGCACGAACCAGAAAGGCAAGAACTGGGATTCGGGCAACGGTTCGGCACCCGACGCCGAGATCCTGATGTTCTGGCGCGGCAATCGGACGTTTTCCTGGTCCGAGCGAAATGACCAGCTCATCGCGACGTGGGACCTCTTCCGCGTCGACGTGAAGGACCTGATCATGAGCGGCGGGAAGGTAGATATCGCGTCGGCAATCAACGCACCGCTCGTGCGGATCGGCCCGAACGAGATGGTGACGCTGGAAGTGTGGGACGACGACCCGGCGATGAGCGACCTGGCGCTGCGGATCGACATCCCGCTGACTGAGCTTCGCGAGGGCCGCAACAGCATCACCCCGACGCCGGGAAGCGGGATCGCACGATTGGAGATCGACGTGCTGGATCGGGAAACGCCGCTGGCAAGGTTGATTGAGATTCAGTCAAACGGCGGATAAGCATGAAGCGTTAGCCGCAACGCTACGCGTTGCGCGTCTTCGTCCGCCCGCAGGGGACTCGCTACACGTCCGCAGGTGTCGCGCAGCGCGTAGCGTTGCGGCTAAGGAGATCGATGAACGCCCGATCCTCGCCGAGTTTACTCAACCTCCTCACCCACGCGGTCATCCTTCTCGCCGCCGTGCTGTTGGGGGTGGGGTTGGTGGGGCCTTGTATGCGAGTGGTGCCGAATTTTGGGGAGTTTGATTCGTGGATCCGCCTGTTGAAACCATCCGCCGGGCGGACGAGCGAGTATTCGGTGCTCAGCGGCATCGTGGCGATGATCAACACGGGCAGCGTGGGGATCGGCCTGCTCTTGCTGTTTTTTTCCTGCGTGTTTCCGACGATCAAGCTGGCGGTGATGGCGTGGGCCGCGCAGGTGATCGCCGGCGGACGGCGTGCCGGATGGCTGCTGGAACTGACGCACCACGCCGGCAAGTTTTCGATGCTGGATGTGCTGGTGCTGGCGCTGATCGTCATCTCGATCAAGGGCCTGCCCGGCAAGACCGAAGTCGAACTCGGCTGGGGCGTGTGGGCGTTCGCGGGGTCGGTGGTGTTGAGTTTAATCGCGTCAGTTCTATTGCATCGATTGGAGAAACGATTGACGCCGATCGCGTGACGCCGAATTGGGTGCCACGGCTTGGTACCCCAAGCCGTGGTAGGCGCGACTTTCCAGGACGAACTGAGCAAGTCAGGCCGTCCACGGCTTCGAGTACGAAGCCGCGGCACTCGGAAACGAGGAGGAGAAAAGCTACGGATTGCCCGGCTGCGTCGCCGGTTGCGGGTCGGGGATCGTGATGACGGCGGCGGCGAGTTTCTTGATCGATTCGTCGGGGTCGTTGGCCAAGGGTTTCAACAATTCCTGCCGCTTCGCCTGCGGCACGCTTACCGCCACCAGCGTGCCGATGATCCGCGACTGCCACTCCGGTGCCGCGAGCATCGACTTGATCGACCCGAGCAGCGTCTCCGGATCGCGGGTAAAGCCGAGCTGGAGTTGCAGCACGTGCGCTTTGATCGACGCATCGGTCTCGCGAGACAACGCGGTGTCGATCATCTTCACGCCGACCTCCGCGAGCTGCTTGTGCTGGTCGGTCGCCTGGGGCACGTTCAGGAGTGCCTGTACGTTGGCGGCCACCGACCGGTACGCCACCAGCCGAACCATCGCGTCGGCGTTACCGAGGTTGGCGGCGAGCTGCTCGCGAATCGTGTCCTTCGCCAGCGGCGAGGCCGCGCGGTCCAGCACGCTTTCGGCCTGCTCGCGGAATCCGCCCGGGCCGGGGATGATGCCGGACCCGTTCTGCCCCTGCACCACCCGCGCGTTGGTCACCGCAGACGCGTATACCGTCAGCGACACGTGCGGCACGGCGTTCAGAAAGTTGGTCAGATCGGTGTTGTCGACCCGGATCGGCGTCACGATGCTCTGACGCGGCTGGAGCACCAATACCCCGGTCAGCTTCGCCATCGCCACGCCGGGGAAATACTGCTCCACCGGCCCGCGCGCCTGGGCGTCGATCACCACCGTCTGGTCGATCACCCCGCCCGGTCCGATCACCAGCGGGTACTGGCTGATGTTCTGGATGCGGAGCGTCATCAGCATCGGCTCGCCCAACTGTAGACCGATGCGCACCGCGCGAAGTTCGGCGAGATAAAACGTGTTGGCGTTTTTCGGGAACTGTAGCCACGCATCAGGCAGCTTCGCGCTCTCGGCGATCACCGCGTCCTTGTCTGCGGTCGCGAAGGTGATGGGGGCGAGATCTTTCAGCGTGTTTCGCAGCGTTGCGGACCAGACGTCGATCGGCATCTGCGCCAAGAGCGTCGAGGCCTCGGCGCTCAGCGCGTCCTTCGATTCCCCCTTCTTGAGCCGCAGCGCCAGCATACCCACCCGCGCCAGCGAATCGCGTTCCGCGATCGCCGCCAGCTTCACGCCGGCTTCATCGTCACGCCCGGAACTGAGGGCGGCGAAGCCTTGCAACCGCGTGGTGACGACGTTGTTTTCGCCGAGCAATGTCGCCAGCGCTGTCATCACGGCGGGGTCGGGTGATTTGTTGCCGAAATACGCATCCAGCCACGCCAGATCGCTCAACGCCGCGGCGTACACGGACGCAAACTCACCCGCCGTCTTCGCGGCGGTTGCGTCGCTGGCGACATCGGGCAAGGCCGCCGGCGTTTGCTCGGTTACTTCCGGGGCCTTCGGGTCGATCTGCCGATGCAGAACCATCAGGTTTCGCGTCAACGCCGTGCGGGCGTCGTTCAGCACCGGGGCAAGCGTCTGTTCCGTTCCGACCTGCTTTTCGACCAGCAGCCGCATGAACCACGCCCGACCCGACCCCGGCGCCAACTGCGTCGCGCCGGCGGCGAGGCCGGGCGTTTCCTGCGGCTTGCCTGTCGCAAGCAGAAGCGCGGTGACGTTGATCACGTCATCCACGCCCGGCGCCACGCTCAACGCGTTGTTCATCTCCAGCGACTTGCGATACATCGCGATCGCTTCTTCACTCGCGCCGACGCGTGCCAATTCCTCCGCCAGCGTCGCGATCGACGCCGGCTGCATCGGATTGCTCTTCAGCAGGTTCACGATCGCCTGCGCCCGCTGCGGCGCGGTGGAAGGGTTGGTGAACAGTCGCTCGACCATCACCTGAAGCGCCTTGGCGTTGACCGGATTCAGCAGAAGCGCCTGGTTGAGCTGACGCAGCGCCTCGGCGTCGTCGCCTTGCTCGCTCATCAGAACGAACAGTTGAGTGGAAACGTGCGATCGAACTTCCTTGGGCACCATGTCGCTGGCGGCGATTTGCGAGAGATACTTCCGCTTGGCGTCCGCAGACTGCATGCCGGCGGTCAGCAGGTCGATCGTCTGTACCTGCGACAACTGGTCTTCCGGCTGGAGTTTGCGATACGCATTGAGCAGCTCCAGCGCCTTCTCGCGATTGCCGAGCTGGAATTGCAGGTCGATCGCCTGACGGAGCAGGCGCGGGTCGTCGCCGACGATCTTCAGCGCCGCCTCGCTCGTCGCCTCGGCGGCCGGGAGCAGTTGCGGCGACGCCGCGAACGCGCCGGCGGCCTGAAGCAAACGCTCGGCCAGTTCCGATTCGGGCGTCGCAGACACTCCAACGGACGACATCGCAAGAGCGAACAAGGCGGCGGTTCTCAGGGCGCGGATCATGCCGCGAAGTCTACCCGCTCAGCCCTGCGCCGCCAGCCCGAGCGCCGCTGCGGTAACCGCGGCGATGCAGCAGATTAGCGCTGCGGTGAGGCGAAGCCCGTCGTGGGCGGATCGGGAGGAATACAGGCGACCGACAACCAGCGTCAGCACGATGATCTGCGCCCCCGCCGCCGCCGCGATCGACAGCGCCCGCACCGCCCACCGCAAAATCTCCGGTCGCTCCGACGCCAGCGCCAGCTCCGCAGCGTCAAACCACACCCACATCGCAAACAGCATCAGCCCGACCGCGAGCACTCCGCCGATGAGCATGGTGAAGGTTTGTTTCATCGCTCGTTTGTCCGCATCTCGCTCTACCTGCCGGAAGAGGAAGGGAATCAACTCCATAACTCTCTCAACATCGGCCGGGCTTCGAGCAGGCGCGGGATGTCGGTCAGCAGCTCGGCCCGACGTTTCAACCACGACGCCCAGTCCGATCGACCCTCCCGATGCGCCGCCAGCGCCAGCAATCCCTGCACACGCGCCGCCGGCTCTGCCGGTAACAGCTCCGCGAGTTCGACCTTCATCGGCAACTGATCCAGCGCCGCCGGCCAGGCGCTGATCCGAACGCAGTACTCGACCTGCAACTCCATCAGCTTCAGCATTTCCCGCACCGGCAATACCGGCGGAATCTGCGCCAGCGCCGCGTGCGCGGTCTGCAAGTCGTTCATCTCCAGTGCGCACTCAGCCAGCATCAGCCGCAACGGTCGATCGACGGTGCCCGCGCCTTTGCGATATCGCAGCAGTTCGGTCGCCAGCAGCGCGGCATCGCGGAAACGGCGCTGGGCGTGCCGGAGGGCCGCAAGATTTTGCAGCATCCCCAGCCGCGGGCCATGGTAGAGCATCAGCGACTTCAGGCCCTGCGAAAGCGTTTTTTCCGCCTCGTCATACTGCCCCGCCCCGATGAGCTGACTGGCCCGCCCCACCGCCTGCTGGGTCCGCATGCTTTTGCCCGACAGCATGAACAGGATCGCGATCACCCCCGCCATCACCGACCCGCCGACCAAGTCCATCCCGCGGTTCACCATTAAAAACCCGACCGATATCCCCACTAATAGCGCCAAGCGCAACCCCAGCGACCACACCGCGCTGCGCCTGACGGCGGCAATCGCGGTGGCGGTATCGATCTTCGGCTGAAGGATTTCGTCGGCCACAGATCCGACAGATGAACATACATCACCCCAAGGATCAACCCCAGCACCCGCCGAAGGACGATTCGACCAGAGGATCACATGTTCCTGTTTTACGCCCTCCCCGGTGTCGCGACGGCGGAGGGTTGGAGTAGGGGCCTTCTGGCTGGCGTTGGAAAAGCAGCGTCCACCGACCCCCGATGGCGCGCGCCGCTACGTCGATGGAGCGGATCTGGTACGCCGCGTGCCAGCGTCCTGCGGCGAATCAATCAGGGATTTTCGGTCAGGAACGCCAGCAACGCATCTCGCGCGTTTGGCGCTGCGGACAGGTACGGCACTTTCGCGCCGGTGTAGCTGCGGAGGTCGTAGGGGAAGATGGGTTGGCCTTGCAGGTCGGTGATGGTCCCGCCGGCCTCAAGAACGATGGCGGCGGGCGCGACGCAGTCCCAGAGCTTGCCGTTGACCGTGATCGCTCCATGCGCGACGCCCGCCGCAACCTGCACCGATTCGATCGCTGCGGAGCCGAAAATGCGGATCTTCCAATTGGTCTGACCGATCCACTCACACGCCCAGTTCGGACAACGCCCGTGCTTATCGATCAGGTTACTCGTCAGCATCAGGACCGACGAATCGCTGAGCGGCGTGGGCAGCGCCTGCACGCGTCGATTGCCCACCCACGCGCCCTCGCCACTGGCGGCGCAGTAGACCAGGTCGCGGGTGACGTCATAAACCACGCCCAGAACAGGCTTTCCGCGTTCCAACAGGCCCATGCAGACGCCCCACACGCCGATGCCGGAGATGAAGTTGTTGGTGCCGTCGATCGGATCGATGACCCAGTTTCGGCCATCAAGATCGGGGCATTCGAAGGTGATGGCGTCGCCGGTGTCGGATTCTTCGCCGATGATGCCGTCGGTGGGGAACCGGCGTCGCAGGGCGTCGAGGATGTGCCGCTGCGTGGCGCGATCCGCCTCGGTAACGGCCTCGGCGGTGGTGGTGGCGTGGGTTTTGGTCAGGCGTTCGACCGACCCGTAATACCGCATCGCCACCTTGCCGGCGGATCGCGCGGTCTCAACGGCGAACTGGAGATCGTGTGCGAAGGACATGAAAGCGAAGATAGGGTGAATCGTTCGGGACGCAACCAACTTGCCGCCGATTAGGTCGCAGTTATGCTCCTGAAATGAAGTTGCGCATTCTTGAGCAACACCTGCGACGCCACGGTTGTCGGTTTCAGCGACATGGAGCTCCGCACGATATCTGGATCAACCCGTTGAATCTCAAGGAAACATCTCTTCCGCGACACCGCGAAATCCCCCACGGAACCGTCCGCGCCATCTGCGGACAACTCGATGTCCCGATTCCGCCCGGTCGTTAGGCGTTGACAAATTTTCGTGCAGCGGGTTTGCGGGCAGCAGGCCGTTTCCAGCGATCACGATCCTTCCTCGCCTCGGCCAGACAAGCGAAGGCATCTCTGGCCATGACGAATGCTTCTTTAAGCGACCGGGCCTGGGTGATCATCGCCGGGTCGGTCGGAGAGCGAACCAGAAGCCATCCGTCCTCGATCTCCTGGAGAACGAGCGTGAGGTCGCCATCGGATGCGGTGTACTTCTTCTTCGACATGCGGAACATCATAGCAAATCTGAATGCGGGTGTGGTGCAGAAACAACTCATCTGCAACTCATTTGCATTTCTGTTAGACTGTCGTTTACACTCTCGTCTGTGTAACTAGCCCTATGGCGCTTTTGATCCAGAATCTTCGCAAGACCTACGACGCTCCCGACGGCGGGACCGTTACGGTGCTCAACGTTGATCGTTTCGAGATGGGGGACGGGGAGCAGGTGGCGCTCTTGGGGGGTAGCGGGACGGGCAAGACGACGCTGCTGCATACGATCGCGGGGATCGTGACGCCGGATTCGGGGTCGGTCGTGTTCGCCAGCAATGGCGCAAGTACTGATGTGACCGCACTTTCTGAAGCCGCGCGCGATATCTTTCGCGGGCAGAACATTGGGTACATCTTTCAGACGCATCATCTGTTGCAGGGTTTTACGGCGATGGAGAACGTGCTCCTGGGCATGAGTTTCACCGGCCGCAAGGCGGATCCGGCTTGGGCGAAGCACCTGCTGGACGAAGTGGGCCTGGGCAACCGGCTCGACTACCAGCCGTCCAAGCTCTCCGTCGGCCAGCAACAACGCGTCGCGGTCGCACGGGCGCTGGCGAATCGTCCCCGACTCGTCCTGGCGGATGAACCCACCGGCGCCCTCGACCCGAAAAACGCCCAGCAAGTCCTCGAACTCATCCGAAAACTCTGCGTCGAAGTCGGTGCGTCCCTGCTGATGGTCAGCCACGACCATGACATCGCCCAGCAATTGCCGCGCGTGGTGGATTTGAAGGAGATGAACAAGACGTAGGAAATGTCGAATGCCGAATGAGGAGTGTCGAATAGCAGACACGCCCTTCATTCGACATTCGTCATTCGACACTCGACATTCCCCATGAGCCTTTTCCAAATCATCCTCAAGCAGCTTCGCCAGCGGTCGCTCTCCACGATCCTGACGATCCTGTCGGTCATGCTCGGCGTGGCGCTGGCGACCGCGATCCTGATCGTGCAGCGCGAAGGGGATAAACTCTTCGGGCAATCCGAGTTCGGGTTCGATCTGATCGTCGGGCCCAAGGGCTCGAAGCTGCAACTGGTCCTGAACAACGTTTATCAGGTGTCCGAAGCGCAGGGGACGATCCCGTACAGCAACTACTCCGATCTGGCGACCCGCTCTCGCCAGGACGTGCGGTGGCTGATCCCGATCGCGACCGGCGATAGCTATCGCGGGCACAAGTTGCTGGCGACGCAGCCGAAAATCTTCGAGACGCCGGCGCTGGCGAAGGCGCGGGAGGCCGTGAATCAGCAGTTCGCCGCGACACGCGCGGCGGTCGAACCGCTTCTGAAGCCGGGCGGCGTTCCGGTGCTGCCGGTTCCCCCCAATTCACCGGTCTTGCCACAGCTATTTGCCTTGCAGCAGCAGTTCGATGCGATCGCGAAGCAGTGCGCACCGTTTGATCCTGAAATCACCTTCCAAATCGATGCCGCCTCCCGATCGGCGATGGAACTGGTGGATGCGCTGGCCACCTCCGAAGACCGCGCGGCGATTCAGCTCGCGATCGACGCGTTGCTCGATCATATCGGCGGTGCCAATGCGTTGATCGGCGGACCGGTCGAGCCTCGGCCGAAGCAGCCGTTCGCGTTCGCGGCGGGTCGTCCGTTTGAGGTGGACCGCTTCGAATGCGTACTCGGTTCCGAAGTGGCAGAGAAACTGGGCATGAAAGTCGGCGATTCGTTCCAGGCGTCTCACGGCGCTTCGGACGAGACGGCTGCGCCGGATGCGCACGATCACGAGGAACGATGGACGGTCGTCGGCATTCTCAAGCCGTCACAAACCGCTTTCGACCGCGTCATCCTCATTCCGCTGACCGGATTCTTCGCGATCCCCGAGCACGACAAAGCCCTGACCGCGATGGCAGCGGAGACCGAGGGGTTTGACGCCAAGCAACCGGAATCGCCCGCCCCGACATCGAAGCCGGTGGTGACCGAAGCGGACCACGACGACCACGACGAACACGCCGGGCACGACCACGCCTATCACATGGAGGACGGACGGATCATCCTCGAAGTGCCGCGCGCGACGTGGCAGATCAGTTCGATCATTGCCCGCAGTCGCGACTCGGCGATGCAGGTGATGTGGAAGTACCGCCAGTCCCCGAACGCGATGGCGGTCAACCCCGCGCAGGAGATGCGCGATTTCACGCGAACGTTCCTTCGCGGATCGAGCACGGTGCTGCTCTTGCTGGCGATCCTGGTGTCGGTGGTGGCGGCGGTGTCGATTCTGGTGAGCATTTACAATTCGATCGCCTCGCGGAGACGTGAAATCGCGGTTTTGCGGGCGTTAGGGGCGACGCGGACGCGGATTTTGTCGATTATCTGCCTGGAAGCGGGGGTGATCGGGCTGATCGGCTCAATCCTGGGCGTGGCGCTGGGCATGGGCCTGGCTGCGGTGGCGTCGGCGGCGCTGGACCGGGCGATGGGGGAAGGATTCAACTGGGCGCACCTCAGCGTGGCGGAGTTGCTATACTTCGTCGGCGCGGTGGCGCTGGCAGTGGTGGCCGGGCTGGTTCCGGCACTGAAGGCCTATTCGACGAGTGTCGCTGAGAATCTGGTCGCGGAGTAACTTTCGCATTGTCGTGGCACGGGGTAAAAATTCGTGCCACAAATAGCTATGACTTATCTGCGTTCATCTGCGTTCATCTGCGGCTTACTCCTGCTTTCGTTCGCGCGCGCGGATGAAAACGCCACCGCCGCCGCGAACGCGTTGCTCGCCAAGGCCGACCAGGCCTTCGCCGCCGCCGACTACAAGACCGCGCTGGAAATCTACGCCCAGCTCGACGGCAAGCTCGATCCGAACCAGGCCGCGATGATGAAGGAGCGGATCCGCTTCGCCGGCAAGCAGCTCACGCTGATGAAGGCCCGCGGCATCGACCCCGCCACCCAGCCGACCGCCTCAGCGCCGGCGACCCAGCCGGTCGTCCGCGTCCCCCACCGCAAGCCCAAGTCCGGCGAAACCCTCGAACTGGCCATCCACGATCTTGGCAACTTCGAATTCGACGAATCCAAGGACTCCGTCCTCCCCGAAGACGTTATTGCGCTGGGTGGCAGCAAGATCAAGCTCGCCGGCCAGATGCTCCCCCTCGATCAGGTCGGCCGGGTCACGCGGTTCATGCTCGTCAATGACCTCATGAGTTGCTGCTTCGGCACCGCGCCCAAGATCCAGCACATTGTCTACGTCCAACTGCCTCCCGAAAAATGGTTGGAACCGACCACCGAACGCATTACTGTTGAAGGAACGCTGAAAGTCGGAATCCACAGGGAAGACGGCTACGTACTCCGGCTGTTCGAAATCCAGCCGACCAGCATCAAGTTTGCGCC
>JBBQQZ010000071.1:0-13073 GCA_038215325.1 Tepidisphaerales bacterium
CTTTTGTCGCAGATCAAGATCGAACAGCGCAACTGGCAGGCGGCGCTCGACGCCGCCAATCGGGGGCTGGAAATCGACCCGAACCACGATGCCTGCGTCAACCTGCGCGGCATCGCGCAGGTTCACCTGGGCGATCGAGAGGCGGCGTCGCAGACGATTCGCGGGGCATTGGAGCGCGATCCGGAGAACGCCGTCACCCATGCCAACCAGGGCTGGGCGTTGCTCCATCAGAACAAACCCAAGCCGGCGATGGAGCACTTTCGTGAGTCGCTGCGCATCGATCCGACCAACGACTGGGCTCGCGCGGGCATCGTCGAGGCGATGAAGGCCCGCAACCCGTTTTATCGCGTGATGCTGGCGTATTTCCTGTTCATGGCGCGCCTCAGTTCAACCGCGCAGTGGGGCATCATCGTCGGCGGGTACGTCGCGTATCGAATGTTGATCAGGCTGAAGGAGGACAGGCCCGAACTCTCGCCGTATCTCACGCCGGTGATCGCGGCGTACTTTGTATTTGCGATCTCGACATGGCTCGCGCCGTCGCTGTTCAATCTGCTATTGCGACTCGACCGCTTCGGCCGCTACGCGCTATCGCGCGATCAGCGGATCGGCGCGACGATTGTCGGGACGGTACTGATGGTCGCGGGCGTGATCGCGGTGCTGGGGCTGATCGTCGATCCCGACCTGCTCTACGTGGCCGGCATGGTCGGTATCATCACCTTGCCGGCCAGCCTGGTCATGACCGCGTCGCCCGGCTGGCCTCGGTGGACTTTGATCGGGCTGGCATCGGCGCTGCTGGCGTGCGCCGTCGTGATCTTCCTGGGCGACGCGGGATTCCTGCCAGCCGAGAGGACGGGTCCGGTGGTGTCGGTGTTTTTGGTGCTGCTGATGGTGTCCGTCTTCGGCGGGCAAATGATCGCGACGGCGCGACCGAAACAATGAGCCGCATTACATCCCCTTCAACGCGGGTGGTCCGGCGGCTGTATCGTGGGGATAGGGATGATCATAGCCAACGCGCCCGACGCTACAGAATCGCTCGACAGCACCGAAGTCAACCCGGAGCCGGCCCAGCCGTCGCGCAGGTGCTGGGCGCGCGTGCGCAGTTGGATGACCTGGCGCGTCTTTCTCGTCGTCGTGCTGCTCGTTCACGTCGCGCCGATCTGGATCGTCACCTACTTCCCCACGCAGGACGGCCCGGCTCACATCTACAACGGCAAGATTTTCTTTGAGTCGTTCAGCCACGCCAACTATCAGGTTCGCCAGTTCTATGACTTCGGGTACCAGTTGTTCCCAAACATGCTCACGCACCTGATGCTCGGCGGGCTTCAGCAGGTCTTTCCGCCGCTGATTGCGGAGAAGATCGTGCTGACGGTGATCGTCGCGTGCTGGCCTTTGTCGTTGCTCTACCTGCTCAACTCCGTCGAGCGCGGCCGCGGGGTCATGTGCCTCATCGGGCTCACCTTCGCGTACAACAATCTCTTCCATATCGGTTTCTACAACTTCTCGCTCAGCGTCTCGATGTGCTTCTTCACCATCGGCTGGTGGTGGCGCTACAAAGACGAAATGACTCTCCCGCGCCTCGGCGGGTTCTATGGGCTGGCGCTCTTGACGTACGTGTCGCACTTCGCGGGATTTATGGCGATGGTGCTGACGATCGGCATCGCGACGGCGTGGATCATTCTGCTCCGAGCGATCAAGGCGCTGTCGCGCGTTCGCAGCCGCGAACTCAAGCCCGATCTGAAGCGCATCGCGACATGGGCGATCACCACCCTCGCCATCACGCTGCCGTTGCTGGCGGCGGGGTGGGATTACAACTTCCGGAACTACCGCCCGGAGTCGGATGGCCATCGCGATCTCACCTATCTCATTGACGTGTTCGCCGAAACGCTCACGCTGATGTCGTACAGCCATTGGCATCTGGAGTACACGCAATACGTGCTCTGGACGATGCTCGTCGTCGCGGGGCTGACGGTTATCTACCGCATCTTCCGCCTGCGCGTGCTACAGGAACGCGACGCGCTGCTGCTGGCGTGCGCGGCGATGATCTATCTGTTCTTCACGCTCCCGTGGTCGCGCAACGACGGCGGGTGGGTCAACGACCGGCTGTTCATCATCGCGTTCCTCCTGCCGTGGGCATGGTTCGGGCGATTTCCTAAATGGCTGAATGTGATTGTCGGCGTGGCGCTCCTGGTTTTATCGATTGGACACACCGCCAGGCTCACGTACGACTACTGGCTGCTCCAGCCTGACATGCGCGAACTCGCGATCGCAGCGGACAAAATCGAGCCGCACTCGACGGTTGCGTGGGAGCTTAACGCTGACTTGAAGCCGCCGGGGTTTGAGGAGGGGATCAAGCTGGTGAACCCGTGGCTGCACGCGCTATCGTATTACGGATTGCAGAAGGACGTGGCGTTGTTTAGTAACTATGAGGCCGGCTACACGTATTTCCTGACGCGCTGGGGCGAGACGCCGCGTCAAAACCCTGACTACATCGTCGCGTTCGGCAGGAGTGCCGTTGAGCGCGCTCGTCGGGATCGTCCGCTGTACGAAACGGTTTACGAATCGCCGAAGCTGACGCTGATTCGACAGAAGCGAGCCGAGCCGGATTTGAAGCCGTGGACGACGCTCGCCGACGGAAGTCGCGTCCTGCGCCTGAGCATGCGTGGCCGCGACGTTAACGATGTGCGAGGCGTCGTACGGAACCGGCTTTTCGCCTCTGGTTCGTTCGGATGGGTGCGCACCGCGCCGCGACACGAATGGCCTGGCCCCGATGGCGACAAGGGCGATTTCCCCTTCCTCGTCGGCGACCAGCGCGACCGCGCGTTTCGTATCGATCTGCCCAATGGGACGTACGAAGTGACGTGTCATTTCACCCCCAACCGGGAAGGCGCCTACCGGACCTGCGTCATCGCCAACGACCGCAATGTCGGCCAGGTCACCGTCGCCGACCCGCGCCCGCCGACGATCCCGACCGAGCCGGTACCGGAGCGGTCTTGGCTGAGCAATCAACTGCACGACTGGTTGCGTCCAGCCACGGTCGCCGCGCCGCCGGAAGCGGTCGCGCAGACCCTCCGCTACACCATCGACATCACCAACGGCCAGCTCACGCAGGTCTTCTATACGAACTGGAAAAGCAGCACCGATCCTCGCCGCCTCCGATTCTGGGCCATCAGCGGGATCGAAATCCGCTCGGCGGGGACGCCGACGACGATGCCGACAAAGGGCTAGCGACAAGCGGACGGCGTTGGCAGTTCAAGTGCGTTGACTTCGATGAAGCAAGCCGACGAGTCGTGCGGCTACCCATTTTCAGGCCAGCGGATAGACTGCCCCGTCCCTATGAAAATCGACTCCACCCTCAAGCCCGTTGATCTGTCCGCCAATGTTACCCGCGTGTTCGAGATCGCCGCACGGAAGTGTGTGCAGCTCGATAAGTCGTGGGACGCATCGAAGGGAACGCCGGTGTTCACGGTCGCGGGCAAGTACGCCTCGCGCGGGTGGACCGAGTGGACCGAAGGGTTCATGTACGGCAACGCGATCCTGGCCTTCGACGCCACCGGCGAGAAGAAGCTGCTCGAGATCGGCCGATCGAAAACGGTCGAGCGGATGGCGAGCCATGTCACGCACATCGGCGTACACGATCACGGCTTTAACAATCTCTCCAGCTACGGCAACCTCCGGCGGCTGATGCGGGAGAAAAAGATCCCGCACAACGAGTGGGAAAACCACTTCTACGAACTGGCGATCAAGGCCTCCGGCGCGGTGCAGGCGGCGCGGTGGAGCGGAACGCACCCCGTGCCCACGTCGAAGCACACCGCATTCTCTCAGGCGCTCGGCTACGTCTATTCGTTCAACGGCCCGCACTCGTTGTTCGTCGATACGATGCGGACGATCCGCATCATGGGCGTCGCGTGGCAGCTCGGGCATCGGCTGATGCACGAAGGGGACCGCAAGGCGGACCTGCTCAAGCGATCGGTGCTGCACGGCCTGACGACCAGCCAATACGTCCTCTTCCACGGCGACAGCACCCACACCTACGACGTGCGCGGCCGAACGGCGCATGAGGCGATCTTCAACCGCGCCGACGGCGCGTTCCGATGCCGCTCCACCCAGCAAGGCTACTCAGCCTTCTCCACCTGGACCCGCGGCCTCGCCTGGGCAATGCTCGGGTACGCCGAGGAACTGGAGTTTTTCAAGTCGATCGACAACAAGGCCTTCGAAGCTTCGACCGGGCTGAAGAAGAAGGACGTCGTCGCCGCCTACGAAGAAGCCGCCCGTGCGACCTGCGATCACTACATCGACGATGTCAGTGCGCTCGACGGCATCACCTACTGGGACGACGGCGCCCCCAACCTCCACAAGCTGGGCGACTGGAAATCCAAGCCGGCAGACCTGGAGCAGGATCACGAACCCGTCGACGCCAGCGCCAGCGCGATCGCCGCCCAGGGACTGATCCGGCTTGGCAACTATCTCGGGAAGACAGCGGGCAAGCGGTACCTGCAGGCCGGCCTCACTGTCGCCCGCACGCTGACCGAAGCCCCATACCTGAGCACCGACCCGAAACATCAGGGCCTGCTGCTGCACAGCGTCTACCATCAACCCAACGCCTGGGACTACGTCCCCAAGGGCCGCAAGGTTCCGGTCGGCGAATCGAGCATGTGGGGCGATTATCACCTGCTGGAGATGTCGCTGCTCATCAAGCGAATGAGCGAAGGCGGCTATGTGACGTTCTTCGATCGATGAAGGTAAGTTTGTGTGTGGCGTGGGCGTCTCGCCAACGCAATAGCACTTTTTTCGCGTGGGCGAGACGCCCACGCCACGTCGTTATGCTCCGTTCGTTACTCACACAACTTCGCGTGATCGGATTTTTCGAAGGCGTCAGCTATCTGCTGCTGCTGGGGATTGCGATGCCGATCAAGTATTTCGCGCACGATCCCGTGCCCGTGAAGATCGTGGGGATGATTCACGGCGTACTTTTCACAGCGTTTGTTGTATGGGTGCTTCTGGTCGGCCGCACGCATGGATGGCCGTTCAAGCGCTACGTGCTGGCGGCGATGGCGTCGATCGTGCCGTTCGGGACGTTCGTGTTTGATCGCACGTTGCGGCACGACCGAAGTTAGCCGATCGTCCCGACATACGTCGTGCGCGGTTCGCCGAACTTGGCATCGTCGCCGGTAGAGTAGAAGAGCTTGTTGCCCATGATCCACGCGATGCCGGCCTTACGTGCCGTTGGCATGGATGTGTGCTGCACCCATCGGTTTCGAGCGATATCAAAGCTGTAGACGTTACTGGTCAACTGCTGCGCGTTCACCTGGCCGCCGATGATGAAGATCCGCTTGCCGTCGGTGAGGGTGGCGGCTTCGACGTGGCTGGTGGCCTCGGGGAGGCTCGGCATGGTGATCCAGCGGTTGGCGTTGGCGTCGTAGCGGAACATGCCGGCGTTGGAGAGATAGCTCGTACCGTGTTCGACCTCGCCGCCCAGGACGTAGAGTTGATTGGCGACGACGACCGACGAGTGGTGGTCGGTGTCCATCGGTAAGATTGCGCCGGCGTACCATCCTTTGGACGGTCGGTTGAGATCGAAGATGAAGTGTTCGGCGCGGGACCGCACGCGGGAGGTATCGTTCCCGCCGACGAAATGCAGCCGGCCGTCGAGGTACTGCATCTGCCCGCCGAAACGCACCGCGGGCAGGCGCGGCATGGCCGTCCACTGATTGTCGATCGTGTCGTAGCGCCACGCTTCATTCGTGCCGTTGATCGACAGCATCGGCCCGTACTGCCCGCCAGCGAGGTAGATGTACCTGCCATCGGTGGCGGCGCCGAAATGCGTCTGGGCACCGGGGAGCGGGCGGCCCTTCGTCCACTGGTTCGTCTTCAGATTCAGGATATCCACGCGCCCAGTGACGCGCGCGTAGTTGGTCGTGAATCCGCCGAACACGTACAGCTTGTCCCCGATACGCACTGAACCCGCCTCGGCGCGATGGATCGGCGATTGCACCGACGCGGTCGACCACGAAATCTTCGTCCCCGCCAGCGTCGGCTTTGGTGAGGCCACCTGCTGAATGCCGATCGAGCAGAGGATGTTGTTCACCGCACTCGCGTCGGACGTGATTGTCAGTTGCCCGTCGGTGACGCGGACCGTCTCCAGTCCTTCCACCCACGGAAAGTTGGGCGAGAACGGAGCGCCTTTCACCACCGGCTGACCTTCGGCGTTCAGGCGGTACTCGGCGTTGAACGTGTCGGGATCGCCCATGAGCACGCGGACCTCGTACCAGCCGTTGGGCACCTTGATGCTCCAGCGACTTGAATTGGTCATGCGGATGTTGGTTTCGGCGCGAAGGCTGTCATAGCGCGTGTCGTCGTTGTAGTCGGCGCGGGACTGGTGATCAGAGTTCCAGCCATATGTGAGCCCGTTTCCACGCCGGCTGAATTTGGCACCATAGTCGGTTTTGTAGCCGCGAACGGTACCGGTATCAGACGGCGCGAAGTTGATCCTCACGCCAAACCGCGACGCCGCAGCCTGTGGTGTGACGCTTTGCGCAGTCAATCCGTATTCCACCGGTCGACAGCAACCGGCACAACTGCACACCATCGTATGGGTCGGCGTCGGCGTATCCTCGCCAATGGCAAAGAGCTTGCGAAGTTCAAGATCTTCCAGGCATGCCCGTTGACTTTTCTGCTGCATCGATCCATCTCCAAGTGTTGAGCGTCAAGGGTGCTGCGCCACGCATTTGATGCCGCGGTCGTCTCAATGACGCTACACACATTAGTCACGTTGCAGGATCGCCAGCGATTAAACTCTCTTTAGCAGCAATTTACGTACCGATGTGGCCGCGATCGACCCCATTCGCCGGCCGGACCGCTCGATTTCTGCACCGGTTCAGAGCAATTTGCGGGGGCGGACCACGGAGCTGCGACAATTCGGCTATAGTGCCCGGCGTGTCGTCGAACGGAAAAAAGGTCGTAGTCGCCATGTCCGGCGGAGTGGATAGCTCCGTCGCGGCGGCGTTGTTGAAGCGGCAGGGGTATGAGGTCGTCGGGTGCTTCATGCGCCTTGGTACGCCGGATGGCGTTGAAGAAAAGACCGAAGAATGCACGATCGACCCGGCCCAGCCTACCCCGGCTAAGCACAAGCAGGGGTGTTGCTCGGTTCTGGATGCCGGCGATGCCCGGCGCGTCGCGCAGTTGCTGGACGTGCCGTTCTACGTGCTAAACTTCCAGGAAGATTTCGGCCGCGTAATCGATTACTTCGTCGGCGAGTACAATCGCGGCCGAACGCCCAACCCGTGCGTGCGCTGCAACGACTGGCTGAAGTTCGGCCGCCTCGCGCAGTACGCCGAAGCCGTCGGTGCCGACTACGTCGCCTCAGGCCACTACGCGCGTGTCGGTCTCGATCCCGTCACCGGACAGAAGACGCTCCTTCGCGGCCTCGACCACAAGAAAGATCAGTCCTACGTCCTCTTCGGCATGCCGCGCACCCATGTCGAGAAGTTGATGCTCCCCATCGGCGAATTCGAAAAGCATGATGTGCGGCGCATGGCCGAGGAACTGAACCTGCCGGTGTTTAACAAGCCCGATAGCCAGGAGATCTGCTTCGTCCCCGACCAGGATTACGCCGGACTTGTGAAGCGTCGCACCCCCGACACGTTCAGGCCTGGCGAACTGGTCACACCGGACGGCAAAGTCGTCGGCGACCACGACGGCCACCAGCATTTCACCATCGGCCAGCGCAAGGGCGTGGGCGTCGCGTTCGGCCGGCCTATCTATGTCGTCAATATCGACCCGGCGACCAACCGCGTCGTCCTGGGCGACAAAGAACAACTGATGAAGCGCACCGTCCGCGCCAACCAAATCAACGTCCTCTCCGACCGTGTCAGCACAGAACCGCTCCGCTGCACCGCCAAGATTCGCTACAACCACCCACCCCAGCCCGCAGTCGTTTCACGCGTGGGTGACGACGAACTGACGGTCATCTTCGACGAACCCCAAAGCGCCATCACGCCCGGCCAAGCCGTCGTCTGCTACGACAACGACGTCGTCCTCGCCGGCGGGTGGATCGAAGAAGCGGTTTAGCCGCAGATGGACGCAGATGAACGCGGATAAATGCCAAATGCGCTTCGTCACGAATCACACGAATGGAACACGAATGAATTGAACTGCCTCTGTTCTGATTCGTGTCTGATTCGTTTGATTTGTGGCTAAACGCCGTTCATCTGCGTTCATCAGCGGTTACACTCTCCGGCCATGCTTCGGCGAAATGTTTTGATCTTCCATAACGCCGCGCTCGGCGACTTTGTCATGACATGGCCGGTCGCGATGGCGGTGGGGCGGGTGTTGGCGCAGAGCCGGATCATCTACGTGACGGCGGCGCAGAAGGGGTTGCTGGCGGAGCGGTTGATCCGGGTGGAGTACAACGACATCGAAAACGGCTGGCACGCGCTGCACCAGGAAACGCCGTCGCTCGGCGAGACGCCGACGAAGCTGCTGAAATCGATGCAGATGGCGATCGTCTTCTCGCAGACGCGCGACGAGCGATTCCTGGGCAACCTCCAGCGCGTTGCCGGCGACGTACCGGTGCTGCACCTCTCGCCCAACCCGCCGGCGGGGGTGCATGTGTGGCGGCATCAGTTGGATCAGTTGCAGTCGTCGCCGATGCTGCGGAATGCGGTGGAGCAGGTGCAGAAAGTGGTGGCGGAGCAGGGGGTGATGGGCGTTGCCGCTGCGAGCAAAGCTAAGCAGGTGATGATCCATCCCGGGAGCGGCGCGGAGCGGAAGAACTGGCCGGTCGAGAAGTTCATCGAGGCTGCAAAGCGGATCAAGGAAGCTGGCCGTCAGCCCGTTTTCACGCTCGGAGAAGTGGAGCGTGAGCGGCTGAGTGGATCGGTCGTTGAACGCATGCGATCGGTCGGTGAAGTTCGGTACTGCGACACCACGCCGGCACTTTTCGACGCGATCGCAAGCTCTGTCGCCTATCTCGGCAACGACTCCGGTCCCACCCATCTGGCTGCGGTGCTGGCAAAGCGGGTGGTGGCGATGTTCGGACCGACCAGCGACGTCGCGTCCTGGCGTCCGATGGGGCCTTTCGTGAAGGTGTTGCCGTTCGAGACCTCGCCGGAGCAAGTGGTCGCGGCGCTGGCGTAAGGCGGTGCGTCCCCGCCATTGCAGGGAAGTCGGAACCGTGGGGATGACCCCACCCTGCAAATATCATCAACCCATCTGTCGCTCGGGCGTACACTATTTAAGATGCGTGTCGTTTTCCTCATTCCCCTCCTGTTTCTTGCCGCGACGGCAAAGGCGCAATCGTGGCCCGACCGGCTATCGAGCGCCATCGATGCCGGCACGCTTGGCAACGAAGTCACCGCGTTAACGTCCGAGCTGAAGCCTGCGGTGGAGTCGCTGGAAACGCCGGATGAGCAGCTCGTTGATCTGGCGACGTGGTATCGCTTCGCATGGTTCTTTTCGCGCGTGGAGTTAAAGGAAGAGGTCGATAAGAAGTGCCTGAAGTGGCTGGTGAAACAGCCGAAGTTGATGCGGGCGTTGTCGCTGGCGGTGGGCGGGTCGGATCAGCCGGACAAGGTGCTGAACGTGATTCGGGCGTTGTATCGGACCGATCGCGAGACGATGGAGGAATGGCCGGAGCTGGTTGCGGCGCTGGCGGTGGTGTGGGACGCCCCGCCGAACGACACCAGCGAAGAGGCGGCGGCGCGGGGGGACTGGGCGGTCTGGCTGTACAGCTATTACACAAAAAACAACGACCGGCTGCGCTACAACTTGAAGGAAGTGCCGTGGCAACTCCAGACGTATATCGTTGACCTGGTTGTTTCGCAGCAGGAGATCGCCTGGACGTGGCAACGCTACGGCAAGCGCGGGGACGTGGGCGCGTTTTACTTTGATGTCGCGTACGACGTGGATGCGTTCTACCAGGGCGCCGAAAAGAAGATCGGCGACGCCGCGTACACGCTGGAGAACATTCAGAAGCACGGCGGGATCTGTGTGGATCAGGCGTATTTCGCGACGCAGGTCGGCCGGGCGCTGGGCGTGCCGACGGTGACGATCGTCGGGCAAGGTGGGGCCGGGGAGGTGGGGCACGCGTGGGTCGGGTTTCTCGACAGGCGCGGTAAATCGATGGTATGGAACCTGCGCTCGGCGCGGTACGAGCAGCAGCTTTACTGGACAGGGAAGGTGAGCGATCCGCAATCCCGCACCGAGATCAGCGAGAGCGAAACCTCAATGCTCGGCGAACTGCAAAACACCACGCCGATCCAGCGATCCAAGGCGCTGGCGATCGTTCGCTCGCTCGATCTGGTGCCGCCTGCGCAACAGGTGGACTTGGTGCTTCGTGCCCTGAGCCTGTCGGCCGGCGATCGGGAGGCGTGGCTGAAGCTGGGGGACTTGGGTGCTGCGGGCGTGATGTCGAAGGATCAGACGAACCAGGTCGCGGAGGTGGTGAAGAAGTTCGCGTCGAAGCAGTACGCGGATCTGGCGTACCAGGTTTACCAGCGGATGATCGCAGGCAAGAGCAATCTGGAGCAGTTAGAGCAGTTCGATGTCATCGCCGGCATCTTCAAGGATCGGCCGGACATTGTGGCGTCGGTGCGGGTGGAGCAGGGGAAGCTGTGTCGCGGATTGAAGCGCAATGACGCGGCGTTGAAGGCGTGGGGCGACGTGCTGACCAATCACCTGTACGCCGGGCCAATCGTACTGGAAGCCTTGCGGCTGACCGACGAGATGCTGCGTGAAGAGAAGGAGGTGCGACGTCTGGCAAGCATCTACGAACGCGTTTTTTCGCAGATTCCCAGGCCGACGCCGTCAGCGTTCGCGCAGTATTCGCCGTACTGTGTCATCGGCCTGCGGTATTCGGAATTGCTGGATGATATGAACGACCGCGCCGGCGCACTAAGGGTCCGCCAGCGCATCGCGGTGTTCGACAAAAGCGTTCAGATCACGTCGCCGAGACGATAACGGTTCGCCGAATAATCATATCGGTTTGTACGAAACTGATATGATAATGGTTCTCGCGCCGAACCCCACGGCTTGCTATTCTAAGCCGTGGAAGGCTTGCAATGCCGATGCCCTTGCAGATAGCCCGCCAACCACAGCTTGTAGTACGAAAGCCGTGGCACTCCATCACATTAAGTTGGACGCGTTACTACACAAACGCGTCGATGACGCCGAGCGCCCCCAGCAGCAGGCTGATCACGCCGTTGATGGTGAAGAAGGCGAGATTTACCTTCGAGAGGTCGGTCGGCTTCACGATCGCGTGCTCGACGATCAACAGCAACGTGGCGATGCCGATGCCGATGCCGAAAAGCAGACCAAGTCGTGGCGAGACGAGCATCAATCCGATCAACGATGCGACACAGAGCACGTGCGTCAGTCGCGCGATCCAGAGTGAGGGACCGATTCCGAACTTCGCGGGGATCGAGAAAACGCCGGTGGCGCGGTCGGATTCAAAATCCTGGCACGCATAAATGATGTCAAACCCGGCGGTCCAGGTCAGCACCGCCAGCGCCATCAGCAGCGGCTCGACCGATAGCGTTCCGGCGATCGCCACCCACGCGCACACCGGCGCCAGCGCCAGCGCGGCTCCGAGATAATAGTGACAAAACCGCGTGAATCGCTTGAGAAACGGATACGCGCTCACGAATGCCAGCACCGGCACGGACGCGATCAGCGGGATCCAGTTTTCGTAGATCGAGCCGAAGAAACTGGTCGTCAGAATGAAGCCCAGCGCGCAAACGATCACCAGCGTTGCCACGAAGCTGCTTGAAAGCGTTCCGCTCGGGATCGCGCGGCGCGCGGTGCGGGGGTTCATGGCGTCGAGCCGGGCATCGAACAATCGATTAGCGCCCATCGCGACGGTTCTGGCAAGCACCATGCACGCGACGATCAGCGCCACCTGCCCGAGCTTCGGACGCGCGCCGGGCGCGGCGAGGAAGGTTGCCAGGATCGCCCAAGGCAGCGCGAAGATCGAGTGCGACAGCTTGATGTCGCCGGCGAAGGCCCGAACGCGGGTGGAGATGGAGGTCGTGGTGGACATGAAACCTTAGCCGCAACGCTACGCGTTGCGCGTCCTGTTCGTCGGTACGCCAAAAGCCGCGCAACGCGTAGCGTTGCGTGTACTGGAGCGATGTTTCATTCCGGCTCCTGCGAATCGGGTTGCAGCATTTCCTTCCGGACGATTTCCATTCGCGGCGGGGCGTTCACGCTGAGGTAGACGCGGGGTTCGTTGGTGGCGAGGCGCGCGATGGTGATGGTCACGTGGTCGCCGAGGCGGACTTCGCCGGCGGGTCCGAGTTCGTAGGCGCGGTCGAGGCGTTCGCCGTCGTTGAACCCGCCCACGCTGCGGCCTTTGACGTGCAGGCGCACGCCGGCGCTGTCGATATCCGTCACCGTCACCGCCAGGCTGCGGCCGATGAGCAGGGTTTCGTCCACTTGACGCGATACGATCGTCATACCCGCATCGTACCGCTAATGTCCCCGTACCGCACCGGCGGACGCGGTTGCTTTGGGTCCCAGCGCGTATCAAACGCGTGACGCACGCCGACCAGATCCAGCAATTTGCCCGAGACGAAATCGATAATCTCGCCAACGGTCGTGGGATTAAGATATAGACCCGGATTGCACGGCGCGACGATCGCACCGGCGTCGGTCAGCAGCTTGTACGCCGTGACATCCATCGGCGAGAGCGGCATTTCCCGATGCGCGATCACGAGCCTGCGCCGTTCCTTGAGCGTGACGGCAGCGGCGCGGGCGATGAGATTGTCGCCAAGCCCGTGCGCGATTTCGTTCAGCGAGTTGCTGGAACACGGCACGACGACCATCCCGTCATGCAAAAATGACCCCGACGCGACCTTGGCGCCCACGTCGTTGTAGTTATAGAGCGTGATCGTGTGATCCTTCGTCCCGGCCAGTGCGACGAGGTCGGGCGCTTCCATCCCCATCTCATCATGCAGCAACCGCCTCCCCAGCGGCGAGATGACCAGGTGCACATTCACCCCGGCCTGCACGCAGCCCTGGATGAAACGCTGCGCATAAAGCGCGCCCGAAGCGCCGGTGATGGCGGTGACGATGTCCAT
>JBBQQZ010000072.1:0-12937 GCA_038215325.1 Tepidisphaerales bacterium
GAGTGGGACAACGAATCCTGCGTTCGGCAGTGAACTGGACACACTACTGCGTTCAAGAGTCAAAGTGGCAGTCCAACCCGGACTACGTCTGGGAGCGAGGTGTCCCGAAATTCGTCCCGTAATTCACTTTGAACGTCGGAGATTCCTAGGAAAATCGATATAAATAAAGGCGGCGCGGGCCTCTCAGCGTCCCGCACAACGCTGGGAAGGGGCCAGCAAAATGCCTGAACAGGGGCGCGCGAATCGCCTGCACTGGGGACCATAAAATAGCCGCCGACGATGCGACGGCAAGTTATTCATTTTGGCGCATCAGGTCTCCTGGGTCTTTTTCTCTCTGGCCGCCTTACCGTTCTTCGTCCATTCCCTGAACCGGTAGCTCTCTCCGTTCATCTCGAAGATCGTGCATTGATGGGTCAATCGGTCCAGCTACGCCGCGGTCATGCGGTCGCTTTGGCCCGAATTTTTCCGCACCCCCCCGCCCCAAATCGCCAAGGTACTCTCCGGAGGGGGCGGGTAGGCGTCGCGGCCGATCCCAATTTTCCCCGAGGTCCGCCAGCATCTGCAGACCGTATTTGATCAGGAGGCCCACAAGGGCGAGGTCTACGTTATCACCCGATACCGACAGAAGAACTCGAACCTGCGGACGGCAGTTCGAGCGGATGATCACCCGGGCCGGCGTCACCGCCTGGCCGAAGCTGTTCCAGAACCTGCGCGCCTCACGAGCGACCGAACTGCTGGCCACTTTCCCGGCCCACGTGGTCAACGCATGGCTGGGACATACCGAGGACGGCGCGGAAGCGCACTACCGGATCGTGACGGACCAACACTACGCCCTGGCGTGCATCGCCCAGTGCAGCGCGCTGCAGCCGGCGCTGCATTCACCAACGGTCACCGACGGACAGGCGGCGACACCGGCCCGTAAAATTCACGAAAAAACCCCAGCAAACCGCGTTTCCGCTGATTCCGCTGGGGTTAGGGGATGGGCCCAAGTAGATTCGAACTACTGACCTCGTCCTTATCAGGGACGCGCTCTAACCAGCTGAGCTATGAGCCCGACAAATTGTGAGCTACGCAATATAGCGGCGGCGGACGAAGTGTCAAACCGTTGCGGTGGTGTTTTGGGGGCGTCAGGGGGTGGCGGGGGCGACGTCAACTGGTTGGCTGGACTGGAGTTGCCGCAGTTTTTGCTCGATCTTCAGGCGCAGTTGTGGTTCGCTGGATCCGCGTTGGCGGATGTGGGTGATGGCGTCCTGCCAGCGGGCGGTGGCGGACTTGGTGTCGCCGGTGCGGTAGGCGGCGTCGCCGGCGTGGTCGAGGACGACGGGGTCGGCGGGATCGGAGGCGGCGAGGGCTTGGTCGAGATACTTGCGGGCTTCGGCGAACTTGCCGCGCTTGTAGAGCAGCCAGCCGAGGCTGTCGATGTACGCGGGGTTCTCAGGCTCAAGCCCGACGGCGCGGTAGAGAAGCGCCTCGGCGAAGTCGAGCTCCCTGCCGCTGTCGGCGAGGAGGTAGCCGAGGTCGTTGCAGACGGGGGCGAAGTTGCCGTCCCGTTGCTGGGCGCGACGCAAGAGCTTTTCGGACGCGGCGGACTCACCGAGTTGAGTCAGCAGCGATGCAAGCTGGTACCACTCGGCGGCGGAGTTTGTGGCGGCGATGGAGCGGTCGAGCAGGCGGAGCGCTTCAGGGCTGCGATCTGCCGCTTCGAGCATTGCCACCAGCGTAGCGAGCGCGGGCAGATTGTCAGGCGATCGCTCCACGACCGCCTGTAGCGCCGGCTGAAGCTGCGCGTTGTGCCCGTCCCGGACCAACGCCGCGAGCGCTGCGGACAGGTACGCCGAGTCGTTGCTGAACTCTTCGATGAAGCGCTCGACATCCTGCTGCGACGCGTAGTCTACATCCGGCGGACCCTCGAACATCCGCGCGGTCGCCCACTGACGCACCCGCGCGGCGTCAAGATTGCTCGCCTTGGCGATCGACGCTTTCGCGGTGACGGGTTGGCCTTGATCCGCCGCGAGACGTCCGATCGCGAACAGATGCGCGCTGGCGAGATCAGGCGGAACGGTGATCGATTGCAGCTCGCGCACGCTCAACGGCGCGGACTGCGCGCCGTGGCCGAGGATTGACCAGCCGCGTGAGATCGCCGGCATGGCCGCGGGATGGGCTTTCATCATCCGTATGAGCGCCAGCGGAATCTGACTCGACTGCCCCGCATCGCGCATCGCCATCACCGTCTCGCGAACCGAGGCGACGGAGGGCTGCACCGATTCGCCGAGCAGCACGTTCACCGCTGCGGCAGGTTCGCTTGCGCGGCGATGCAGGCGGGCCTTGACGACGATTCGCGGCGTAGGATCTTTTGTTGCGGGGGCTTTGTCGATCGCCTCCAGCGCTGTCGCATCGCCGCCGCGATTCTGAAAAAGATCGAAGTAGGCCTGCATGCTCGCGCGGCTGGCCTGGTAGCGATCGACGAGGTCGAGCATCTGCCGCGATGCCAGTTCAAGATCGCCGCGCTGGGCGAGCGTCTGGATGATGCGCAGCTCGACGCCCGAGGCGGCGTCGGGTTCTTCGGCGCGGATCTGCGTGTAGAGGGCGATGGCGCGGTCGTACTCGCCGATCTGTGCGGCGAGGTCTGCGATGCGGAGCTTGAGGATCGCCGGCTTGGCGACGACATCGCCCAGCTCGGGCCTGCCACGAAGTTCGAACGCGCCTTCTTCGACGATCGGGAGGACGTTCTCGAAGCACTCGATCGCGCCGCGATAATAGCCGCGCTCCGCGAGCAATCGGCCGAGCAGCATGTCGACGATTGCGGCGTCGGCGTCGAACGATTTGTAATCTTCGCTCAGCCGCGCCAACCTCAGTTGTTCGACAGCGGCGGCAGAGTCGCCTTTGATCATCAGCAGACGGGAAAGCTGCACGCGCGAATCGAGATCGGACGGATCGATCGCGACCGCGCTGCGATACGCCGAGGCGGCGCGGTCGTTATCGGTGCCGAGCCAGGCGTAACCCAGATCGCGAAACGCGACCGACGAATAGGGATCCAGTTCGACGGCGGCGGTTAGTTTCTCGACCGCGGCCTGCTTGCGGTTGGATAGCAGCGCCTCGCGGCCCTGGGCGTAGGACTGTAGGGCCAAGGGCGGGACGGGCGTCGTTCGCTGCGAGGCCGGCGCGGGGAGCGTAAGCTTGGGCTGGAGCTGCGCGAGCGTCTGCTGCTCCGGCGGATGAATGGCCTCGCCACTACGTTTGGATTTCGACGCGCACCCCCCCGCCACCGCGATCACAAGAACCGCAGCCATCCAGCGGTTCGAACGCCGAACCGTATGCAGATCGTGGGCAACGTTCACGGAATGACTTTATTCAAGGCGTAGGTGAAGATTCCAGTCGCACCGGCGCGTTTCAATCGGGGGATCAGTTCGCGTTCCTGCTTTTCTTCTAGGATCACCTCGACCGCCACCCAGCCCGTATCGCTCAAGCGCGAGACCGTCGGGCTCTTCTCGGCCGGCAGGAAACCGACGATCTCGGCGAGCTTGGCGTCGGGGACGTTCATCTTCAGCCCCACCTTCGCCCTCGCCGCGATCGCGCCCTGTAGCAGCATCGCGATGTTCTCAAGCTTCTCGCGCTTTTTCGGATCGTTCCACGCGGTTTTGCTGGCGATGAAACGGGTGGTGCTGGTCAGCAGCGTGTCGACGATGCGAAGGTTATTCGCACGGATCGACGAACCGGTTTCGGTGCAGTCGACGATCGCATCCAGCAGTCGGGCCTTGATCTCGGTGGTGCCCCAGGAAAATTCGACCGTGACCGGCACGTTCTTGGCGGCAAAGTACTTCTTGGTGACGCCGACCAGTTCGGTCGCAATCACGCTGCCGGCAAGGTCTTCGGCACAGGTGACTTTGCTCTCTTCCGGCACCGCCAGCACCCACTTCACGGGGTTGGAGCTGGCGCGGGAGTATTCGAGTTCGCAGATCTGCACGACGTCGTTCTCGCTGCCGTTCTCGACGACCCAGTCGTAACCGGTGAGGCCGGCGTCCACGATGCCGTCGGTGACGTAACGGCTGATCTCCTGCGCCCGGAACAGCACGGCAGAGATTTCCGAGTCATCGATGCGGGGGAAGACGGATCGGCTTTCGATCGTCACCTTGTAGCCGGCCTTGGCGAAAAGCTCGACGGTGGCGTTCTGAAGCGACCCGCTCGGCAGGCCGAGGCGGAGCGTGTTGGGAGGAAGTCGGTTGGTCATCATGGCGGCCCCGTTTTACCACGAAGACGCTGCCGACACGACCGGCGCGGGCGTGAATTTGGCCACAGGTTTATACCCATGGCATGGGTTACTTCTTGCGCGCCAGGGCTGCCCGGCGGATGACGGCGAAGAAGTCGTAGCACTCGTCGGCCTTGATATGGCTTTCGATGAACTTCTGCGCGTCTTCAATCGACGTCTCGGGTTCGAGGCAGTCGTTTTCGATGAGCAGATCGCGGATCAAATCATCGACGGGGATGGCGGCTTCGTCGAGGCCGAAAAGCGTGGTGTAGGCTTCGACGTAGGGGGTGACTTCGGGCAGGTCGCGCAGGATTTGTCGGGCGTCCTTGCGGCCGAGCGATTTGAGGCGGTCGAGGCTGAGGGTGTGCTCTTTCTCGAAGATCGCGTTAAGCGATTCCTTGAACATCAGCGCCCGCTGCTCGATGGCAGGGTACTTCGCGCCGATCAGGTCGATGACTTCCAGTTCGGTGGCGACGCGAAGTTCGTTGATATCGACGAAGACGCGGTCGATGACCTTGAGCGCGTCGGCGACTCGGGCGTCGGTGGCGTCGAAGGAGAGTATGCCGCTGACCATCGCGCGCACGGGCGGGATGATCTGCTTGGGATCGGGCTTGCCCTCCTTGAGCAGTTTCTTGAACAGGCTGCGGAGATTGTCGGCGTGCTTGGTTGCGTTCTTCATGATGGATTCGTGTCGTCGGCCGGAGCGTCTGGGGCCGGGCTGGGTTCGGTATTGGCTTCGGTAAGGGGGTCGCGGGACGCCTTGAGCTGGTCTTCTTCCTTCACCGCTTTGTCGATCAGTTCGAGCACCGACAATTCTTTTTTCAGGTTCTCGTCGATGTGGAATTTGAGGAACGGGATGGTGCGCAGCGGCAGGGTCTTTTGCAGCTTCTGGCGCATCATGCCCGCCGAGTGCTTGAGGGCGTTGAGGGCGGCGGTCTGCTTGCCCTCGGTGCCCATGATCGTGACATAGACGTCGGCGGTCCCCAGGTCCGGGGCCACCTTCACGCGCGTGATACTGGGCATGCCCACCAGGCGCGGGTCGTTCAGCTCGCGCATGATGATGGACATCAGTTCCTGCTGAAGCGTGCTGCCGATCATTTCAGTTCGTCGACTCATCGTTGTTCAGTAGCACGGGCGTCTCGCCCGTGTCTTTCAAATTCAACCCACGGGCGGGACGCCCGTGCTACTTCGATCTTCGTACCAGCACCACGACCACCAGCGCGATCGTCGCCATCAGCAATGCCACGCCGATAAGGAGGATGATCTCAAACGGCCCGGGCATTGATATCGCGATCTCGTTCACAGCATCTCGATCTGGTAATCCACCAGGTTCGTGCCGGGGTTCATTTTCACCATATCCACAATCTTGCTCAGTCCGCCTTCGACGTAGCGTTTGTCGTTGCTGACCATCGCCACGCCCATGATGCACCGCTGGTGTTCGTCCATTCGGTCGACCTCGGCCACGCTCACATTGTGGCCGTTGGCGATCCGGTCCTTCAGGCTCAGGATCACCCGACGCTTGTCCTTGAGGGAGTGGGCTTCGGGGATCGAGAGATCAAGTTGAAGAATACCGACATGCATACAGCAAGTAATAAGTAACGAGGGGCAAGGGGCAAGAGGCAATTGCTTGCCCCTTGCCCCTGATTACTTGCCCCTCTCGACTACAGCGTTCTCTGGAACGTCTCCCTGATATACGCCTCGAAACGGTCGCCGATCTTGAGGTCGTCGTAGCCGGCCAGCTTGATACCACATTCGAAGCCGGATTTGACTTCCTTGACGTCGTCCTTGAGCCGCTTGAGCGACTCGATCGCGATGTCTTCGGTGATGATCTTGCCGTCGCGGATAAGGCGGATCTTGCTGCCGCGCTGGATGTGGCCGTCGGTGACGTAGCAGCCAGCGATGTTGCCAAGGCGGCTGACCTTGAACAACTGACGCACTTCCACGTGCCCGTGCAGCTTCTCGCGGACTTCCGGAGCAAGCATGCCCGAGAGCGCCTTCTTCAGATCGTCGAAGATCTCGTAGATGACGCGGTACGTGCGAATTTCGATCCGGCGTTGTTCCGCCATCGCGCGGGCGGCTTCGTCCGGCACGACGTGGAAACCGATGATGACCGCGCTGCTCGCATCCGCCAGTTCGACGTCGCTTTCGCTGATCGGGCCGGCGGCGGCGTGGATGACTTTGACGCGGACTTCTTCGGTGTTCTGGTCGGTGACGGTTTTCTGGAGCGTCTCGACCGAGCCTTGAACGTCGGCCTTGATGATGAGGTTGATCGTTTTGATCGACGCCGTCTTCATCTGGCCGTAAATCGAGTCGAGCGACACCTTCGTCTTGTCCGCCGCCTGCGTGGCGCGGGCCTGGTCGACGCGTTCCTGCGTAATTTCGCGGGCACGGTCGGTCGAATCGACGGTGAAGAACTTATCGCCCGCCTGAGGCAGTTCGGACATACCGCTGATGATGATCGGCGTGCTCGGGCCCGCCACGGGCACCATCTTGAGCTGGTCATCCAGCAGCGAACGCACGCGGCCCCAGCCGATGCCGGCCAGCACGACGTCGCCGATCTTGAGCGTGCCGTCCTGCACGAGAACGGTCGCGATCGGGCCCAGACCCGCATCCATGCGCGATTCGATGACGGTACCGCGGGCCGGGCCTGTGGCATCGCCTTTGAGTTCACGCAGTTCGGTCTGATAGTTGAGAATCTCGATGAGTTCGTCGATGCCCTGCCCGGTGAGGGCCGAGACGCGGACGACTTCGGTATCGCCGCCCCACTCGGTCGGGTTCAAGCCGTTGCCGGCGAGTTGTCCGAGGACCATGTCGGGGTTGGCGTCGGCGCGGTCGATCTTGTTCATCGCCACGACGATCGGCACACCGGCGGCCTTGGCGTGGTTGATCGATTCAACGGTTTGCGGCTGCACACCTTCGGCGGCACTGACGACGAGAACGACGACGTCGGTCATGTTTGCCCCACGGGCACGCATGGCGGTAAACGCCTGGTGGCCGGGGGTGTCGATGAACGTGACGCGCTTGCCGCCGACATTGACCTGCCACGCCGCGATGTGCTGCGTGATGCCGCCGGCTTCGCCCGCGGCGACATTTGCCGAGCGGATTTTGTCCAGCAGCGAAGTTTTGCCATGGTCGACATGGCCGAGGATCGTGACGACCGGCGGACGCGCAAGAAGGTTCTCCGGCGCGACCTCGCGGGCGGTGAACTCCGCCATCAGCATGTCTTCAAGCGACGGCTTGGTCTTGATCTGAAGCTCGACGTTGTACTGAAGCGCCAGCAGTGCGGCGGCTTCAAACTCGAGCGACTGGTTCAGGTTGGCGAAGATGCCCTGCTTGATGAGCTTGCCCATCAATTCGTTGCTCTTGACGCCCAGTTCGGTCGACAGCGAGCGGACGGTGATCGGCTCTTCGATTTCCAGCACCCCGCCGCGCTGGGCGGCGGTGCGGGCTTGAACGTGCGTGCCGCGGGCCTCGGTCTTGGACAGGTGGCGATCGGTCGCCTGGCGCATGGCGCTGGCGGCGAGGATGCGGTCGGCACGGTCCTTGAGATCGGCGTCGCTGAACTCGCGAAGTTTTTCGTCGGCTTCGCCGCGACGCCCATCAGGTCCACGACGCCGGGCGACAGTGCCGGGCTTCTTGGCACCGGGCTTCTTGTCACTGTCTTCTTCACCCTCCTCCGACACCTTCACACCACGGCCGCCACGAGGCGGAGCCTGGGTGATGCCGGATCCGCCGGACGGTCCCTGACCGGGGAGCAGCTTCTTGCGCGGTGCCGAGACGATGTCGGGCTTTTCTTCGCGGATGACCTTCGGACCCTGAAGTTCGGCCTTCTTCGGAATGAACGGCTGGGCGATGACCTTCGGGCGCTCGGGCTTGGCGACCCCGGTGCGCGATTCGAGTTTGACGGTCGGACGCGTCGGCGGCTGAAGGCCAACGGTTTTCGGTCCACCAACAAACGCGGCTGCGGGTGCGGCCGGCGTTGGCGCCGGAGCGCCGGGCGGAACCGGTGCGTGCGGCGTGACGGGGGCGACGATTCGCGTGACGGGCAGTTCGTGAGCCGGTGCGGCCGGGGCAGTCTGCTCGGTCGGCGCGACAACGTCGGGCACCTTGGCGACGACGACCTGCTCGGCGACGACGTTTGCGGTCGTCTCCACCGCGGCTGGCGTTTCGACGGCAACGTCCGGTTCGCTGGCGACCTCGTGCGTTACCTCGGCGCCGGCTTCGTCGGACGGGGTTTCAGTGGCGGGTTCGTCTTCGACCATCGTCGCGACGCCACCCGATTCCTCTTCATCCGCCCCGCCGACAGACTTCTTCTTGGGCGCGGACTTCTTCTTCTTTGAGGGCGCGGACTCCGCGCCGCCGCTGTGCAGCTTCATCAACGCCACAAGGGCGCCGGAGCCGTGCCACTCGCGGATCGTCTCGGCAAGTCCGAGCGCGATGGTGCTCTGGTGGTTCGGCACCTTGTCGGCGAGACCTTCCTGGCGACACTTCTCCAGGATCACTTTGCTCTCGACGCCGAGCTCTTTAGCCAGTGCGTTGACTCGAATTCCTTTAGCCAAACGAAACTCCTGAGATTTCCGATTTCCGAGTGCCGATTGTCGAACGATCAAAGCCTTCACGCTTCATTCGGCAATCGGAAATCGGATTTCGGCAATGCGTTAAACGTTCTGCGTCTCCGCCTGCGGCTGTTCGGCCGCGGGCGATTCGGGACTTTGTTCTGTCGCCACGGGCTCCAACGAGCCAGCGGCAGATGCTTCTACGGGCGGCGTTTCAGCGGACGGCGTTTCGGCGGACGGCGTTTCGGCGGACGGCGTCTCGGCGGACGGCGTTTCGACCACCGGCACTTCAACCGCCGGTTCGTCGATCGGGGGCGACGGATCCGACGCGCTGGCAGACATGCTGGTGGCGCCAAGCGCCTTGAGCAGGTCCGGCGCACCGCGCTTGGCCGCTTCCTTCGCGGCCTTCTCGATCTCGACTTCCTTGATCACCAGCTTCGCTTCTTCGATCGCCCGGTCGACGACCGATTCGGCCAGCTCTTCGGTCATGCCGACGTCGTTCTGAAGCGGGCTCTCGCCCACTTCTTCCACGTCGCGCACGTCGATCAGACCCAACGCGATGATCTTGTCAACCATCTCCTGCGTCACGCCTTCGACACTCTTCAGCGTCGCATCCAGACGCTCGATCGCCTTCTTAAACTCCGGCGGGGTCAGGATATCCACGTCCCACCCGGTCAGCCGGGCGGCGAGACGGACGTTCTGCCCACGCTTGCCGATGGCGAGCGAAAGCTGGTCTTCGTTCACGATCACGGTCGCGCGGCCCAGTTCAAAGCAAAGCGAAACTTCCGCCACTTCGGCTGGCTTAAGTGAGTTACTGATAAGGATTTGCGATGATTCGTTCCAGCGGACGATGTCGATCTTCTCGCCGCCGAGCTCTTCGACGATGTTCTTGATGCGGCTGCCGCGAACGCCGACGCACGCGCCGACCGCGTCCACCTTGCTGTCGATCGAACTGACCGCGATCTTCGTTCGGAAACCCGGCTCGCGGGCGAGCGCCTTGATCTCGATCGTGCGTTCCTGCACTTCGGGCACTTCCCGCTCGAACAGTCGGCGGATGAGTTCCGGGTGGGACCGCGACAAAATGATCTTGATCTGGCTGGGCGTGTCCCGCACTTCGGTGATTAGCGCCTGAATGCGTTCGCCGACGGCATGCTGTTCGCCGGGGATCTGCTCGGAGCGAGGCATGATGCCTTCGGAGCGGCCGAGGTTGATGATGATCGTGTTGCCTTCGATCCGGGCGATCGTGCCCGTGACGATCTGGCCGACGCGGTCCTTATATTCTTCGTAGATGCTGCCCCGCTCGTCCTGACGAATAAGCTGGATCATGACCTGCTTGACGGTCTGGGCACCGATGCGTCCGACGAGTTTCAGGTCCAGTTCCGCGCCGGCGCGGGCGGCGCTGAGGTCGCCGGTGGCGCGGTCGAGCGTGACGACGAATTCGCTGGTGTCTTCGGTGCCGAAGTGCTTGCGAAGGCCTGAGGCGATCGCCTGCTCGATGTCCGTGTAGATCTGGTCGCGCTGGATGTTTTTATCACGCGCGATACCGTCGACGATTCGGATGAGATCCGGGTTGGGCATTCTATGTTCTCGTGCTATTTAGTTTTGCTGAGAAGGAGCCAGAAGCCACGAGCTAGAAGTCAGAAGTAGAAATACGCTTCTTCATTCTGACTTCTGGCTACTGACTCCTGGCTCCTCGTTCTTTTCACCAAACGAACAATGGCCGCTACCAAGCGGCCACTTTCTCGAATCCGAGGTTGGACTGGAGATGAAAACCGGGCCTTACGCCCTGTCACCCCCGGTGACCGGCGAAAGGCAAAAGCCTTGCGTGCTAGACCATGTAGTGCGTTTAAGCGACTGCATGGTTTTGCTCTGTGGACAGGCTCAGGTTCATCCCGGTCACTCCGGGTTCGAAAAAATGTACTTTCGGCAGATCGACATACAAATCGATCTGCGTGCCAGGCGACACGCCCGGACGGGCTTCGACGCGGCTGACCACGTGCGGCTGTAGCTGCGTGCTCAGATAAAGGTCCATGTCGTTACCCAACGGCTCGATTACATTCACTGCCATCTTCACCGTTACAGCCGGGCCAATGCCCGCAATCGGCTCCAGATGGAAGTGCTCGGGACGAATCCCAAGCACCACATGACGCCCGATTTGACGCGACATCGCGCCCTTCAGACGATCGGGGATAGCCACCTTAAACCCATTTCCGGGCAAGGTCAACTTTCCTTCCTTCACTTCAGGCTCGTCGGCACGCTGTTTGACGATCGTGGCGTTCTCCAGCGTTCCTTCCTCGAAATATAGTGCTCCGGCCTCGGATTTGATCATCCCGTCGAAGAAATTCATGGGCGGCATGCCGATGAAACCTGCGACAAAGCGGTTAACAGGGTGTTGATAGGTCTGAAGCGACCCGTCCGCCTGCTGGATGACGCCGTCCTTCATGACGACGATCCGGTCGCCGAGCGTCATGGCCTCTTCCTGATCGTGCGTCACGTAGATCGTAGTGGTCTGGAGGCGCTGGTGGAGGCGTTTCAGTTCTGCGCGCGTGGTGACGCGGAGCTTGGCATCGAGGTTGGAGAGCGGTTCGTCGAACAAAAACGCCGCCGGCTCCCGGACGATCGCCCGGCCGACCGCGACACGCTGGCGCTGCCCGCCCGAGAGCGCCTTGGGCTTGCGCTCAAGCAGATGCGTTATATCCAGGATTTTTGCGGCCTCGCGGACGCGGCTGTCGATCTGGGGCTTCGGGAAACCGCGAAGTTTCAGCCCGAAAGCCATGTTTTTATACACCGACATGTGCGGATACAGGGCGTAGTTCTGGAACACCATCGCGATGTCGCGGTCTTTCGGGGGCACATTGTTGACGACGCGCTCGCCGATCTTAATCGCGCCTTCGCTGATCTCTTCCAGCCCCGCCACCATGCGCAGCGTCGTCGATTTGCCGCAACCGGACGGGCCAACGAGCACGATAAACTCCCGATCCTGGATCTCCAGATCGATCGAGTCCACGGCCCGAACGCCGCCGGGGTACACCTTCGCAACTTTGCTGAGTTCGACTCTTGCCATAGTAAGAAATCTCCGCGAGGGGCGGATTATACCATACTTCTGGTGGATGAGGAATGTTTACACATCCCGCACGCATCTAGCCGTTCCGGGCGATCGGATGCGCGGTTCTACCCTCTCTCTCTCCTGTACGCATGGGAGGAGTCCAGACCCGCGGGCGGGGGTGACCGTCTACTGGGACGCCGCAAAGATGCAGACCCTTGAAGCTCGACGCCTGATCCTAACCTCAGCCGTTCCCGATCGGCGTTGTCAACCGTTGCCATCGCATGATACGATTCCCACATGGCACGCCAGTCCACGCTCAACGTTTCGCTGACCCCCACCCTGCAGGATTTCGTCAAGGCGCAAGTCAGTTCCGGCGGGTACGAGTCGGCCAGTGAAGTCGTGAGAGAGGGGTTGCGGGCACTTAAGAAACGTGAGCAGTCCGAAGCACAGTTCTGGGCCGGTGTCCGGGACAAGGTGGGCATCGCTCGCAAGCAGATTGCCGCCGGTAAGACGGTGGACGGACCCGACGCTATAAACCAGATCATCGCCGAGCTTACGGACGTTGAACGGGCCGACGACGAAGTCCCGGCCACTCGTACGCGGGCACGGTTCGCAAACGGTAAAAAACGCGCGCGATGAGATACCGCCTTACCGATGCGGCCCTCGCGGACATCCGCGTGATCACCCGCCACATCCGAACCATCCAGAAGAGCCCGCAGAACGCGAAGCTAGTAGCGACCCGGCTCAAGCAGCAGTTCGCCAAGCTCCCAGGCGCACCGGACTGGGGTCACCGCCGGGAGGAAATCGACGATGAGAACGTCCGCGTCATCCAAGTGACCGGCCTGCTCGTACTCTACGATCCAGCCTTGAAGCCCCTGACCATTCTGCGCGTCGTTCATCCGGCACGGGATCTTCACCGCATCCGACCGCAGCATTGAGTTGGCGACGAGTCCTCACCGGACCTCTATACTTTCTTCACCATCGCCGCCTGAAAGGCGAAATGGTCTCGGTTCTCGTTATTGTCGTCGCAGACTCGTTTTAAGAAAATTTCCGCCGGCGCGGCGCGTTTGTCGTGACAAATGCGCAGCG
>JBBQQZ010000073.1:0-12345 GCA_038215325.1 Tepidisphaerales bacterium
TATATTTTATGGTGTGCTTATAACTATTAATGAATATGAATAACTCGACTAAGATAAATAAGGAAACTCAGGAAACTTTCAACTATTTTATTGTTTCCATTACGATTATTTATTTATATTTGCCAAAATTTTAATCTGACAAAACAATGGATCAAAGCTTGCAAGATATAATGGAAAAGGCCCGTGATCTTTCTTTTACATATGGCATTCGTCGAATGTCACTTGAGGAGATTAGATCTAAACTCGCCATTTCAAAAACTGTATTCAAAAAGCATTTTAAGAGCAAGAATGATTTTATAGTTAAGCTGTTAGAATTTGAAAGAGAACGTTTCAAATCAATATTTGACGAGTATAACTTTGAGGGAATTAATGCAATTGACATTTTATTAACTGTAGGTAAAGAAGTTGCATTGCGATTTAAAGATATTTATCCTTCGCTGACTTATGAGTTAAATAAGTATTATCCTGAGCTTTATCAGCAACATTTTGAAATAAGGAAAAATTTTGTTTTCGAGAAAATAAAAATAAATTTAACCAAAGGTCTTTGAAGGTTTGCGACTGGATGGCATTCGTATCCAGGTGGACGACTCCGACAAACCCGAGTCGCTGCTTCTGGAAGCCAAGTCGCTTCACATCGGCTACAACCCGGCGGCGCTGCTGTTCGGGCGGATTGAGGCCACACGCATCCTGGCGCTCGAGCCGCGGGTTCACCTGGTGGAGAATCTGGACGCCGGACTCTGGAACTTTCAGCGCCTCGACACGCCTTCTGCGCCTGTCACGCCAGGCCAGTTTTCAGGCGACTCTCGCCCGATGAAGCTGCCGGAGATCGTCCTGCGCAACGCCCGTGTGGATTACGCCCAGATCGCGCAGCAGCGATGGAGCAACGTCGGCACGATCACCATCGAAGGCCAGCTTACGCCCGACTTGCAGAACAACTACCGCTTCCGCCTTCAAAGCCGCGGCGGGACGAGCGGGGTGTTTCCGATCGCCGAAGGCTGGCTTGCGCCCGGCGGGCGACAGTTGGGCGTGGTGCTGCGGGATGTGGAATTTGTTGACGAGATCAAAACGATTTTGCCGTCGGTGGTGCGCCGGTTCTGGGAGGATCATAAGCTCGCCGGGAGGATTGGGGAGACGCGGGTGAGCTTCTTCCGTAACGAAACCGGCAAAGCCGGCTTTCGCGTGGAGACGGACCTGGACGGCGTGCAGATGACCGTGCCGCCGGAAAAGTGGCTCGGGCCGAAGGAAATACAGCGGATCGACATGTGGCGTCGGGCCAACACGCGCTTGGCGGGTCCGGTGCTGGGCGGTTCGCCGGTGGCCCGGCTGCTGATCGATGCGATGAAACCCAGCCCGATGGTGCTCGACGAGGTCGATGGCACGTTCGTGTTCACCGAGGACTCGATCAAGATCAATTCGCTGGTGGCGCGGGTGGAGAACAACCGCTTCAAGCTGGCAGGCGAACTGATGGGGTACGGGCCGTCGTCGGCGTTCAAGATGCGGATCGAATCGCTTCAGAGCGAGAACATCCTGATCCCCGAATCGCCGCGCTACGTGTCGTCGATGCCCTGGCCGGTGCAGAATATTTACTACCGTTTTCGCCCGCGCGGGGCGGCGAGTTTCTGGATCGAAATGGCGCGCGACGCCAACGGCGACCGCCCGACGCTCGCCGGCGAAGTGCAGGTCCACGATGCGGCGTTTACGTTTGACCGTTTTCCGTACCCGGTCGATCGCGCTAACGGCGCCATGCGGATCGGCGCCGACCCGGCCAGTGGACGCGAGCAGCTCGACATCATCTCGATCGTTGGCCGTGGGTATCGGGGCGGGGCGAACGAGAACGCGACGATCGAAGTCTCGGGCAAAATTTCGCCCCTCGACGCCACCGCCGGGGTGGACATGGTCATCAAGGGCTGGAACGTTGCGAGCGAGCCGCTGCTGATTGAATCGATGCCGCCGCAGACGCGACAGACCGTTCGCTCGTTCGACGCCGCCGGCACCGGCAAGTTGCCGTCGTTCCTCGGCGATTTCGAGTGCCGCGTCCGCCAGCCGGTCGGCTTCGGCCATCCGTGGGTGATCGACACCGCGATCGACCTGCGCAACGCTTCGGGTGTGCTGGCGAAATTCCCATACCCCCTGAAGAACGTGGCCGCAAAAATGGTGGTCCACGATGAGTTCATCGACCTTCAGAAAGTATCGATGCCCCGCGGCGACGGCTCGGTGGAACTGTCCGGCCGGATCGACTGGAGCCGCCGGTTGCCGGGAACGGATGAGCCGCTGGTTCAAGCCGATTTGAAGCTGACGGCCCGGAAAATCCCCATCGACGCGGACCTGATGGCGGCGATTCCCGAGGCCAAGCGGAAGCTGCTACAGAAACTGAATCTCACGGGCCTTCTCGACGCGGACGGCAGGATCATGCCCGAAGGCCCGGACACCGACGAGGCGACCGTGGACATGGCCATCAAGCTGTCGGATGGGGCGGTGGAACTGACGGAAAAGAAAGTCCGCGTGACCGACATGACCGCGGAAATGCACCTGGGGCCGACAAAGGGGAGCATCTCGTCCCTTACCGCCCGGCGCGGCGACGCCACGATCGAAGGCCAGGCGACGTTCGACTGGTCGAAGGAAAAAGAGCTACAGGTGACCGCCGGCGCGAAGGTTCGGGCGTTGATGGTGGATGACGCGCTGATCGCCTCCCTCCCCGAGAGCGCCCGCACCACGGCCGAAGCGCTGAAGCCGCAGGGGGTCGTTGACCTTGATATCGATTACGCCGGCGGTAACGGCGCGCGGGTGACGTTGCGTCCGAAGTCGCTCACCATCACGCCGAGCGCGGTTCCGCTGGCGATGCAGGACGTGCGAGGGGAAATTGTGATCGATCGTCAGAACGTGACATTGAAAGACGTCACGGCGAAAGTCGGCGACGCGATGCTCTACGCCGCCGGTACGATCGAACCCGCCACCGGCGCCGCGAGCATCAGCCTCGCCGGGCGCGATCTGAAAGTGACCGAAGAACTGCTGAAGGCGTTTCCCGCCGCCGTGCTCCGCGCGGTGAAGGGGGCGGAACTGGAGGGCACGGTCGCGTTCGATGTGACGAAATTGATGGTCACGCCGGTGAAGGATAAGTCGCCTTCGATCGAGTTTGACGGGAGCGTGTGGCTTCAGAAATCGTCTCTGCAAGTGGGTGTGCCGCTGACGGAGGTGAACGGCGTGATCGCGGCGCGCGGGATCGCGATCGACGGGCAGATCAGCGAACTGGCGGGGGATATCTCGTTCGATTCGCTCAAGCTCGCCGGGCGCGATGTCAGCAAGCTGACGGCGAAGATCATCAAGCCGAAGGGTCAGGACCTGCTTCAGATCGCGCGCATCGACGGCAGGATCGCCGGCGGGCAGATCGGCGGGCAGATCGATTCGATTCTGTCGCAAAAGGATCCGCGGTTCGGCTTGTCGCTGGTCCTGCGTAACGCCAACGTGACCGACCTGACCGGCGAACTCGACAAGCCCATCGACGGCCGCCTGACCGCCAGCCTGTCGCTGGAAGGCAAGTGGGACGACCCCACCACCCGTCGCGGGCGCGGGGATGTGATCGTCGAAGGCCGCGAGATGTACCGCGTGCCCGTGTTATTCGGCCTGATGCAGATGGCCAACCTCACGCTCCCGATCGAAGCCCCCATCCAGCAGGCCGGGTTGCGCTACAGCCTTGAAGGCAACCGGCTGACGTTTGACGCGATCGACTTGCGAAGCAAGGTCAGCGTGATGCAGGGCAACGGCTGGCTCGATTTCGGCACGCGACAGGTCCGCATGACCCTCACCATGGGCAACCCCGCCACCGACGCCGTCCCCATCTTCGGCGAACTCTTCCGCGGTGTGCGGCAGGACATGCTTCAAATCCGCGTGCGCGGGTCACTGGAAGAACCGAAGGTCGGCGCGTCCGCCTTCAATACGCTGACGACGACGGTGGATGAAGTTTTGAAGGGTGATAAGTAACGCTCGGCGGCCCATGATTTGAATTGGCCACAGATGACACAGATTGCACAGATTTGCACTGATTCAGACCAGTTTTCTTATCTGTGCTGATCTGCGCAATCTGTGCTGATCCGTGTCCTATTTAACCCGTACCAATTCGGCGGCTATAATCCTGCCATGAAATACCGCACCCTCGGCAGCACCGGATTGAAGGTTTCCGTCATCGGCATTGGCACGTGGCAGTACGGCGGGGAGTGGAACAAGACGTTTGAGCAGTCGGAAGTCGATGCGATGTTGAAACGGGGGAAGGAACTGGGCATCAACCTGATCGACACCGCCGAGTGCTACGGCGACCACCTGTCCGAATCGCTGGTCGGTTCCGCCGTCGAGAAAGACCGGAAGGATTGGATCATCGCGACGAAGTTCGGGCACAAGTTCGACGCCTGCTTCGTCCGCCGCGAGCCCAGGTCGCCTTCGGACTGCATGACGCAGTTGGAAGACTCGCTCAAGGCGCTTCGCACGGATTACGTCGATCTCCAGCAATACCATTCCTGGGGCGACGACCAGTTTTTCGACGAAGACGTGCTGGCGGTGATGCAGAAGGCGAAGGACCAGGGGAAGATCCGTTTTCTCGGCAATTCAGTCGGCAGCAACGGGAACGTGAAGCAGGTGGAGGCGAGCCAGAAGATGGGGATCGAGGTGATCCAGATCATCTACAACCGCCTGGACCGCACGCCCGAGACGACGTGCTTCCCGGTGTGCGAGCAGCAGAATCTCGGCGTATTGGCGCGCGTTCCGCTGGCCAGCGGATTCATGTCCGGCAAATACAAACCCGGCGCCACGTTCCCCGAAGGCGACGTGCGCGCGAAATGGAAGGACGCCAAGCTGGATGAGAAACTGGCAGAGGTCCAGCGCATCGCCAAAGAGGAAGTCCCGGTTGGCGTGCCGATGGCGCGCTGGGCGCTGGCTTGGTGCCTGAAAAACGACGCCGTCACGAGCGTCATCCCAGGCTGCAAGGACGTCAAGCAGGTGGAAGACAACGCGCTTGCGGCGGAGTTGGTTTGAACTAAAGACGGGATTCACCGCGGAGACGCAGAGAGCGCGGAGATTCCCCGCGCAGTAGCACGGGCGTCTCGCCCGTGGCATTTGGTCAAATGCAACACTTGCGAGACGCACGTGCTACTGCAGACGCGCTCTCCGCGTCTCTGCGGTGAACTGATTTTTTAGCCTTCGTCGGGCGCCTGCAGCTTCGCGATGACGCTGAAATCTTCGAGCGTTGTTGTGTCGCCTTGCACCTTGTTGCCGGAGGCGACTTCCTTGAGCAGGCGGCGCATGATTTTGCCGGAGCGGGTTTTGGGGAGGGCTTCGGAGAAGCGGATCTGGTCGGGCGTGGCCAGCGCGCCGATTTGCGTGCGGACGGTCTGGATCAGCTCTTTGCGCAGGTCTTCGGACGGCTTGAAGCCGGTCCGCAGGATGACGAACGCGGCGATGCCCTGGCCTTTCATTTCGTGCGGGATGCCGACCACCGCCGCCTCGGCGACGGCGGGGTTGGAGACGAGTGCGGACTCGATCTCCGCGGTGCCGAGGCGGTGGCCGGAGACGTTCAGCACGTCGTCGATGCGGCCCATGATCCAGAAATACCCGTCGTCATCCCGACGCGCCCCGTCGCCGGTGAAATACATACCGGGGACGTCGGACCAGTATTGCCGCACGTAGCGGTCGGGATCGTTGAAGATCCCGCGCAACATGCTCGGCCAGGGCTTGCGGACGACCAGCAGGCCGCCTTGGTTGTGGGGCAGTTCGGCACCGTCGCGATCGACGATCGCGGCGTCGATGCCGAAGAACGGGAGCGTGGCGGTGCCGGGCTTGGTCGGCGTTACGCCGGGGAGGGGCGAGATCATGATCGCGCCGGTTTCGGTTTGCCACCAGGTATCGACGATCGGGCACTTTTCATGGCCGACGACTTGGTGGTACCAGATCCAGGCCTCGGGGTTGATCGGTTCGCCGACCGTTCCTAAGAGCCGCAGGGACGAGAGGTTATGCTTGTCGACCAGCTCGCGGCCGGCCTTCATGAAGGCGCGGATGGCGGTGGGGGCGGTGTAGAAGATGCTGATCTTGTGCCGTTCGATCATCGCCCAGAACCGGCTGAAGTCCGGCCAGTTCGGGGCGCCTTCGTACATGAAACACGTCGCGCCATTCGTCAGCGGCCCGTACACCACGTAGCTGTGCCCGGTGATCCAGCCGATGTCGGCGGTACACCAGTACACGTCCCCCTCATTTCCCACTGAGTGGATGTCGAACACATACTTGGTTGTCAGGTACGTGCCCACCATGTAGCCGGCGGTGGTGTGCTGGATGCCCTTGGGCTTGCCGGTTGAGCCGGAGGTGTAAAGGACGAAGAGGGTGTCTTCGGCGTCCATGGGCTCGGGGGCGCAGGTGCTGGATTGGCCGGCGACGACGTCGGTCCACCAGATATCGCGGCCGGGCTTCATGTCGACGCTTTCGCCGGTGCGGTTCAGGACGACCACCTGCTTAACTCGATCGGTGGACTTGAGGGCCTCATCAACGTTCTTCTTGAGCGCCACCGGCTGCCCGCGCCGGTAGCCCGCGTCGGCGGTGATGATGTAGTCAGACTGGGCGTCGTTCACGCGATCGACGATCGACTGCGAGCTGAATCCGCCGAAGATCACGCTGTGGGCGGCACCGATGCGGGCGCAGGCGAGCATCGCGATGATGGCTTCGGGCACCATGGGCATGTAGATGGTGACGCGGTCGCCTTTGGCGACGCCGATTTTCTTGAGCCCGTTGGCGAACTGCCCGACGAGTTCGCCGAGCTGTTTGTAGGTGATCTTCTTTACCTCCCCGCCGGCGCCGGGTGAGGTTTCGGGTTCGCCTTCCCAGAGGATCGCGACCTTATCCCCACGGCCCTGGGCGATCTGGTGGTCGATGCAGTTGACGCTCAGGTTGGTTTTCGCTCCGGAAAACCATTTGGCGTTCGGGCTGTTCCACTCCAGGACGGTGTCCCACTTCTTCATCCACGACAGCTCATTGGCGACGCGAGCCCAGAAGGTGTCGGGCTGGTCGATCGATTCGCGCCACAGCTTCTTGTACTCGTCCATCGACTTGATGTGCGCCCCGGCCGTGAATGCGGCGGGGGGGTTGAAGATTCGGTTTTCCTGCTGTGCCGATTCGATCGCCTGTGACGACATGATGAAGTCTCCGTGGGTTCAAAAAAGACGAATTCACCACGAAGGCGCGGAGACACGGAGAAAGAAAAAAACGCAGATTAAGCAGATCGCGCAGATTCAAAAACTGAACATTCAATTTCAATGGGAAATCTGCGGTTCCAACTCGTCTGTATTCCTCCGTGTCTCCGTGCCTCCGTGGTGAAACGAAGCCGGAGTATAGCGAATCGGTACGATCTGGTATAACCCTCCCCATCACGGGAGCCATTTCATGTCCGAACCGCAAGCCGACGACGTTCCCATCGCGTACAACTCGCCGAATCAACGATTGGGACTGATCCTGTTTGCCCTGTATTTTCTGCTGTACGGCTCGTTCATCGTCATCACGGTGTACGACTACAAGATCATGGGCAAAGAGGTCTTCGCGGGGATTAATCTCGCGATCGTGTACGGCATGGCGCTGATCCTCTCTGCGATCATCCTCGCGGTGCTGTACGCGTTCCTGGCCAAGCCCGACGAAGGCGAAGCGACCGAGGCGGCGGAGATCTAGGCCGGAATGTCGAATGTCGAGTGACAAGTGTCGAATGCAGGACACTCACGACGTTCGGCCTTTACCGCTTTTCCACTTTCCCCAATTCGACATTCGTCACCCGACACTCGACACTTCCCCATGACCATCGCAATCTTCCTCTTTTTCGTTTTCGGAACCCTGACGCTCTCATGGTGGCTCGGCAAGCGTGCCAAGACCGCCAGCGGGTACTTCGCGGCCCACGGGCAGGTGGGGTGGTTCGTCAATGGTGTTGCCTTTGCTGGCGATTATCTGTCGGCGGCGTCGTTCCTGGGGATTTGCGGGTTGATCGCGTTTTACGGGTACGACGGGTTTCTTTACTCGATCGGCTTCCTCGCCGGCTGGGTGGTGGCGCTGTTCGTGATCGCCGAGCCGATCAAGAAGCTGGGCAAGTTCACCTTCGCCGACGCCTTAAGCGCCAAATTCGGCGGCAGCCGGGCGATCACGCTGGCGGCGGCGATCTCGACGCTGGTGGTGTCGGTCTTCTACCTCATCCCGCAGATGGTCGGTGCGGGGTCGCTCATCAAGCCGCTGCTCGACCTGCCCGACCTGCACATGGGCCCGTTAACCATCCCGTCGCACTCCATCGGCGTGATTCTCGTCGGCGGCATCGTCATCACGATCGTCGTGACCGCCGGCATGGTCAGCACGACGTGGGTGCAGTTCATTAAGGGGTCGATGCTGGTCGTGTTCTGCGCGGTGCTGGTGATCGCGATTCTCGCCCGCGGGCTGCACGATCCGGACCCGAAGGCATGGGCGGGAACGGGTAGCGGGCCGGTGCTGAAGGACAAGCCCAAGGCGGGGTTCGTCGCACAACTCGATGGCGACCGCGCCGCGACCGATTCCGTCGGGCCGCTGGGCTTCCTGAGCGAGTTTTCGAACGCCAAGATCGAGAAAATCTCGAAAGTGACCCCGCCCGGTACGACCGACGTCGCCTGGCGCATCGACGCCGTCGAAGGCTCCGACCTCCTCTTGCCCGGCGGGTACTTCAAGGGGATACGGTCCGAGAACTGGGTTGACCGGCTCGACTTCGCGTCGCTTATGCTCGCGCTGTTCTGCGGCACCGCGTCGCTGCCGCACATCCTGATTCGCTACTACACCGTCAAGGATTCGTCGGCGGCGCGGAAATCGACCGTCGTGGGCATCATCTCGATCGGGTTCTTCTACATCCTGACGCTCTACATCGGCCTTGGCGCGATGGTCAGCGGCAACCTGGATCCGGCGGACAGCAATATGTCCGCGCCGCTGCTCGCCCAGACCTTCGGCCAGCTCCCGTTCGCGATCATCTCCGCGATCGCTTTCACGACCGTGCTGGGCACGGTCAGCGGGCTGATTCTCGCGGCGTCGGGCGCGGTGGCGCACGATCTGATCGAGATCGTCTTCGGCTACAAGCTCACGGACCACGCCAAGGTCGGTGCCGCGAAATGGGCGGCGCTGGTGGTCGGCATTATCGCGGTCATCCTGGGCATTCTGTTCAAGTCGTTTAACGCGTCGTTCCTGGTCGGCTGGGCCTTCAACATCGCCGCCAGCGCCAACCTGCCTGCGATCGTCATGCTGCTGTTCTGGCGCGGGACGACCAGGCAGGGGATCGTGGCATCGATCCTGGTGGGGCTGGTCAGTTCGCTGACCTGGCTGCTGCTGACCAAGGAAGCGATGGTCAACATCTACGGCCTGACCGCCGCCCACGCGATGGCGCCGTTCAGCCAGCCGGGGCTGGTAACGATCCCGCTGGCGTTTATCACGCTAGTGCTCGTCTCCCTGATCACCCGCGGCGGGCGTTCGGACCACGAACTGGCGAAAGATAAGGCGCGCGCGTAGTAGCACCGGCGTCCCGCCCGCGCCTCCGCGGTTGACTCTGCATTTTAGATCCGGCCGAGGCTTGGTTCGCGGCGGCGATCAAAACGGCGTCTTCCCAACCGGATTCGAGGTGGAAATGGACTTGCTATCTCCGGGGCACATTTTGTCCGCGGCGCGATAAATGCGCGGTATAACGGCGGGCGGTCGCGACACTTGAAAAAACGCGAACGATTCGTCGCAATGTGTTACTCTGTCGCAGTCATGTCTGCGGAACGCTAGGAATTGGTCAGGGAGTTCGTGGTGGTGATTCGGTGTCCTTATTGCTCGTTCGCGATTGAGCTCAAAGGCATTCGTGCGGGGCATTTCACGCCCAAATGCCCGAAATGTGCCCAAAAATTCGCGTTGGTGATTCACTCCGACCCGAACATGCAGCCGACGGTGACGGCGACGAACGACGCGCTCGATGCCGAGGTCGCGGCGGCGCTGGGGATTCGTGAATCCAAGCTTCCGATCGCGGCGACGCAGGTTCAGGCGAAAACGCCATCCGCCGGAACGAACGTCACCCAGATGCCGGCTTCAGCGGGCGCAACCAGCGTCCCGACGCAGCAGACCGTCCGTCCGCAGTCCTCGAAACCGACAGGCGAGCAGTCGGCCGCGCAGCGTCAACCGAAGCCGAACGTCGGTGCCACCAGCGTGCCGATCGTGCCCGCTACATCCAACGGCATCGGCGCGACCTCCGTCCCTCACGCCCAGCCCCACGCCCAGCCACACGCTCAGCCACACGAACCGCCTCCCGTGGCGCCCTCCGGGGAACCCGACGCCGATATCCCGCCCGGCACCACGCTGGGCGGGTACGAAGTCCTCCAAAAACTCGGCGCTGGCGGCATGGGCGCGGTTTACCTGGCCAGGCAGGTGTCGCTGGATCGAAATGTCGCGCTCAAAACACTGCACAAGCAACTCGCCAAGGACGCACAGCTCGTCAGCCGTTTTACGCGCGAGGCCTACGCCGCGGCGCAGTTGACGCACCACAACATCGTCCAGATCCACGACATCGGGCAGGACAAGGAGACGAACTTTTTCTCGATGGAGTTCGTCAACGGCACGACGCTGGCGAGCACGTTGCGCGAAGCCGGCAAGCTGGATACCGAGACGGCCGTCAGTTACGTGCTGCAAGCGGCGCGCGGGTTGAAGTTTGCCCACGATCACGGGCTCATCCACCGCGACGTCAAGCCAGAAAACCTGCTGCTCAATGACCAGGGCATCGTCAAAGTCGCGGATTTGGGCCTCGTAAAGCGCGTCGGCAGCAATGAAACCGAAAATATGCAACTCGCCACTGCTCAGGAAAGCGGCGTGGCGGTGACGCAGGTGAATAAGTCGATGGGGACGCCGCTGTATATGCCCCCGGAGCAGGCGCTGGATGCTGCGCGGGTGGATCATCGCGCGGACATCTATTCGCTCGGCTGCACGCTCTATCACCTGGTGACCGGCCGTCCGCCGTTCATGGGGCGCACCGCGATGGAGGTGATGACCAAGCACCAGCACGAACCCGTCACGCCTCCCGACGTGGTGGTGAAAGACGTGCCTGCGGCACTGTCGCCGATCATCGTGCGGATGCTCGCCAAGCGCCCCGACGATCGCTACGCGGGGATGAAGGACGTGATCGCGTCGCTGGAAGGCTTTCTGGGCGTGGCGACCTCCGGGCCTTACGCGCCCAAGGAAGACCAGGTCAAGATTCTGGAGTTCGCGGTCGAGCGGTACAACGGCAACTTCTGGGCCCGGTTGCGCCCCAAGCTGATCCTGGCGTTTTATGCCGCCTGCGCGTTGATGGCGCTATTGCTGGCGTACGTGACCGAAGACCTCGTCTGGAAGTTTAACTTCGCCGGCGGGATGGTCGGGCTGGCGCTGCTGACGACGATCGTCTATCAGATCACCGTTGGCGTGGCGAAGGGAACGCACCTGTTCCGCAAGATCAGGCAACTGGTGTTCGGCGCGGGGATCGTTGATTGGCTGCTCTGGACCGTGGGGCTGGGGATTTTCGGATTCGTCGTCTATTCCTTCGGCCTGTGGCTGCCGTGGCTGTTTGCCGGCGTGGCGGCGGTGATGCTGGCGCAGGGGTTCTTCTGGACCATCGACAGCCTCGCTTCCAAAGATCGCGAAACGTATCTGCGTCAGGCCGAGCACCTGATCAAACAGATGCGTCTGAAGGGCCTGGACGAGAACGCCATCCGCCAGTTCGTCTGCAAGTTCTCCGGGCGGAACTGGGAGGAATTTTTTGAAAACCTCTTCGGCTACGAAGCGAAGCTCCAAGCCCGGCAGGTGTGGGGCAAGGAACGCGGCAAGGACCGCCCGAAGTTCGCCAGTTGGCGCGAGCCGGCGATCGCGTACATCGATTACCGCATCGAATCACGCAAACAGCTCAAGGAATCGAAGCTGCTTGCGAAGCTGGAATCCAGGGCGCTTCAGGCGAAGGGCATCGACGAAAAACTGGCCCGCAAGCAGGCGAACAAGAACGCGCAGCGGCTGGTGAGCAGCGCCGAGGTCGTGCGCCGCGAGAGCGAGAAATTCCTCGCCGCCACCGCCGCCCCGCCCAGTTCCAAAAAAACAGCCGCCGCGAACCTCAAGGCGACGGCACCGGATTTGTCGCAGTCGTCGATCGCGATGTCGATGCTCACCGAAGGCCACGGCGCGCACGACGACAAGGACCAGCACGCCCCCGAATATGCCAAACAGAGCTACTTCCGGCGTCGCTACGGATCGCCTCTACAGATCGCGACGAGTCCGATGCTAAGGCTGGCGCTGGCGTTGCTGCTGCTGACGGTCTACGCGAACTGGTGGAAC
>JBBQQZ010000074.1:0-12342 GCA_038215325.1 Tepidisphaerales bacterium
GTTGGTGCCGGGGTCGGTGACGCCGGAGTTATTATCGTCCGCCAACTCGAAGAGTTGCTTTCGGGCCGTGATCGGCATAAGAGTGCCGTCGCGTCGTTGACCGCTGCGATCCCGGAAACAGACGCGGCGTTGTTGATCCAGTTGCGAGGGCAGAGTCAAACCAGATTCTGCGGACAATGCAACGACAAAGGGAAGGGCGCACACAAATCCCGTTCCGCCTGCACGAAATCGGGGGCGACCTGCGCGGCATTCAAAATGGGTCATCGTTTCCCTTCGCAACATAGCCCTCATCCGCTTGACGCAGCTCGGGGCTACGCCCATCCCCGCCGCAGGCGAGATATCCCCGATCAACGGTGTTGGCGAAGCTACTGATGGTTTAATGCACTACTCGCCCTGTTGTTCGTGGGGGAAAGCCCGACCCGAAAATTCGAGCAAAATTGAGTATGCGACGAAGGCAAATATTTTTTTCAACACCAAAGTCATCCATATAGTACCATAATACACCATGGTGATAAACCCCCGATCCGAGGCGCAGCTAAACTTAGCGAAGGGTCCGGTCTCTGGCGCGCGTCGGCCTGTGGGCAGAACCACTGCGTACAAGGCGCGGGCTACGCTACGGGCTTGGATCGAATCGGAAAAACTCAGTCCCGGAGAACTCATGCCCAGCGAGCGCGTGCTGGCGGAACTGCTCGATCTGGATCGCGGGACTCTTAGGCGGGGAATCAAACTCTTGGAAACCGATCGTCGTCTCGTACGCGAAGGTCGCCGACTCGCGGTTCTGTCCACCGTTGACGCGGACCAAGGCGCGTCTGCCTGGTTGTCGCGCGCGATCGTGGTGGTTGTTCCAGCCATTCCGACCAGCGACCCAATGCGAGCCGCGTGGCTTCGCTACTCTACCCTCGGCGCGACCGAGGCGGTCCGTGAAGCCGGACTGCACGCGATTACACTCAATGCCGGGGAGTTGGCTGACGCTCAGCTTGCGCCACTGGTAGCGTCGCGGCCCATGGGTGTTCTGATTCCGGAGATAACCGATGACAGTTCCGTCGCGCGTGCGGCTTCGTCTTTTGCCCGTGACGGAATTCCTGTGGTGGTGTTCGGCAATGACGAATCGCTCGCGTCGTACGATCGCGTGATAAGCGATCATGATGTGGGGTCATATTTGCTTACAAGTGAATTACTGCAGCGCGGGAGACGACCTGCACGATTTTGGCGACGGCCATGGGATCGGTGGTGGAGTGAGGACCGGAGTGCTGGATACCTGCGGGCGATGAGCGAGGCGGGTCATCGACCGTTTCCGATACTTGAGTTTGCGCCGATTCAAACGACCGCTTCGGATCGCGAGGGTTTTGAGCAAACGAGTCGGCAACTGGTCGGCTTCCTACTCGAAGCCCTTCGTGGGCCGGACCGTATGGATGCGCTGATGGTCACGAGCGACCGCGACGCGTTTTACGCCGCCGCTGCGGTTCGCGTTATAGGTCTTGAACCGGGGCGAGATGTCGTCATCGCTGGCTATGATGACTACTCCGATCTTTGCGCCGAATCGAAGTTTATCCAACTATCCCCACGATTGACGATCAATAAGCGCAACGAGCGGATGGGTCGGGAGATGCTCGACCTGCTTCTGGAACGGGTCGCCGGCAAGTGCCCCGCTGTTGCGGTGATGAGGACGGTCGCACCTGACCTTGTATGTGACGATTGAATACGCCGTTCCCGGCGAGAAACTAGTGGAGCTGTTATGTCTTTACGAGCGACTTTATTGTTGGCGGTCTTGACTCTCTTTTCCTTTGCTTTGCCATCGCACGCGCAAATCAAAATTGTCGGATACTGGCGCCTTGGAGACGATGCCGAGGTCGCCAAGGTTGGCGAGGTGTTGAAAAAAGGGATCGATCGCTCCCCCGGCGGGCTCAACCTCGACACCATCGGTGAACCAGCCTATTCGGACGAAGTGCCCCCGAAAGCGCCGACTTCCAAGCTTTCTGTGTCTTTCGATGGTAAAGCGACGGGGCTGACTCGTAAGGGTCTGCCCGGCAACCTGAACGACAACTTTGTTGCAGAAGCATTCGTCCGAGCGACCACGGATGAGGGATTTCGTGTCATTCTGCAATACGGTGCGGGAACTCACGGGTGGTCGCTAATACGAAACAAAAAGGGTTATCAGGTCATGCTGGGTGGTGTGGCGCTGGTGGGATGGTCGGGGGACATTGCCTCAGGCGAGTGGGTGCATCTTGCTGTCGTGCGCGATAACGGTATCACACGATTTTTCGTCAACGGCAAGCTCTCAGGTGACAGCAAAGCCAAGCTCAACGACGCCGACGGCAACGCGACATTTTCCATCGGAACCGACGCTGACCGCAAGCAATTCTTCGGCGGTAACGTCGACGAAGTGCGGGTCAGCACCTTTCTCGCTGGCGCGTTCGATCCTGCCGTACTCCTGATCAACGATCCCGACGGTAAGGCCGCGGAGTCAAAGAAGGAAGACGCCAAGATACCTTCGGGGCATACATCGATCATCTTCGACGAAACACCCCTGATGAAGGGCATGTCATTCAAGCAGCAGGCGATGTCGCCGCGGTCGATCGACACGCCGGGTGGAGCGCAAACGGCGTGGGTGGCGCAGCAAGGATCTGCACCGGATGTGCCGTGGGCTCGATCCGTACTGATTACGATCACGGATCCTTCCTTGCGCGATGGCAACCAGCCGGTGGTGGATATCGAGGTGGAGTATCGGCAGACATTCGACTCACCGGTTGAGCTCGTGGCAGATACGGAATCGGGCAGCCGCAAGGTGGGTGGGGGATGGGGACGTAACGATCAATTTCAACGATTCGTGGTGTCGCTGGATGATGCATTTTTCGGATCACGCGATCACGGAAACCCTCCCAAAGAATTAAAGTCCGACGGGTATGACTTTCGCATCAACTCCTTCGGGACCGATTTTGCCATCCGTTCGATTAAGCTCAAGACTTACGATCTACGCGACAATCCCGACTTTAAGCGTCTAATCCGCTTCCGTGGTGTCTCGACGCCGAACGACCTGATGATCTTCGCGCCCGGCTCGCAGCAAACCATCACCTACGCCTTCCACAATCTCGCGTTCAAACAGGCCAAGCTCAAGTTCAGGCACGAAGTGATCGACAGCGATGAGAAAGTAGTCGTAGGGCTGGATGGGCCTCTTGATGTGCCCGGACGATCCGACGCGTCTGTCGTCATCCCGATCGACACTGCCGGACTTCTCAAGGGCGTCTATCGAACGCGTCTGCGTGTGGCCAATGACGCTGATGCAACAATATTCGAGCGGGGCGGCGGGTTTGCAGTTGCGGAAAATTCGCCCGTGGAGCGCGCGAAACCGGGTGAGTTCCTGTACGGGTTGGACATCCAACTTGGCGCGGCCTATGACTCGCCTCGATTGCTCAAGTGGGCTCAGTTCATGGGTGCCGACATTATCCGTCATGGATTCGGCGGGCAGGACGACGTCAATGAAATCGCCGCGCATCTTCCTACATTTGAACAGTACGGCCTGCAAGTCATGTACATAAGTGATCCGCCAAAGGATCAAGCCCTTCGCGAGGAACAGCTTCCCGGGAAGCTAACGAAGCTGGTCGAAATCGCGACACGGTTCCCGCAGATCAAGTTCTACGAACTGGGCAACGAGCCCGACCTGACGTACTTCTACCCTGGCCCGATGAAGAATTATGTCGCCGACTTTCAAAAAATGTCAGAAGCGATCACGACCGCCAATCCCGGCGCACTCGTGCTGAACGGGGGGCTTTGCTTCGCGGGGAACGAAGCGGCTGATCGCGCGCGGGAATTCATCCAGACCGTTGATCCAAAATACATCGGCATCTGGGCCTACCACGGTCACGGGCCAGGCGCTAAGGCGGAATCCGACGCGCTGGTCCGCATCCGCGATCTGGTTCGCGGCGCTGACAAGCTCAAGCCGTTCGCGGACACAGAGACCGGCGTCGCGGCACAGACGCCGCAACAAGAACGCGTGCAGGCGCGGACTGTCGTACAGAAGATGGTCTATGCGCAATCGCAGGAGCTCAAGTTCTTGATGTTCTTCAGGCTACTGATGTTTGAGGAAGCCTATGGCATGCTCTACAGCGAGACCGAGCCGCGACCGTCTGTCCTCGCCTACGCCAATCTAGTTCGAACACTCCGAGGCACGCGCTACGAGGAGACTTTGGGTGGATTGCCTTCTGGTGTCGAGGGTTACGCGTTTAAATCCGAAGCAGGGTCGCGACGAACGCTGGTGTTATGGAATACGTCCCATGGCACACAGTCGGTTTATCTGTCTCTTGGCAGAGGTGGGATTGACGTCCGCCAGAGCGACTTGTTTGGCAACACTGCGCCCGTTTCTGTCGGCGATGACGGATCGATCGAACAACGCGTGGGTGCCGATCCGGTTTTTGTTACATGGTCCTCCGAGCCCGCCCCCAAGATGGCTGTCGTGCCGCTTGCGATCTTGGTGCCGGACCAGATCGTTGTGCGAGAGTCGGGTGAGGACACCATCCCGGTCGACATCGTCAGCCATGGTGAGGTGATCCACGGTACGCTACACGTCATAGCCGGCGCGCAGGCTGGCGCGACGATCAGCGCGGACCCGATCCCGGTTGACGTAGCCGCCAAACAGTCCGCGCGCATTGATGTAAGTGCAACGCTTGGCGACATTGATCCCGGAATACGGTGGCCATCACAGTGGACGGCCTTCGTCGATGTCGCGCCAAGCGTTGATGTCCCTCAGCTCAAATTCATTCCCGTTACCTTACCCACTGCGGATGGCGGGACAGCAACGGGGAGGTCGGCTGTCACGATCAATTACCGGATCGACTTCGAGCAATTGGGCGGCCATGTCCGCGAAAAGGCGGTGGCGGTGGTGATGGCGCACGTGGAATCTGACGTGGACCGCCGGGTCCGCGTCGGCGCGTCGGCCGACTGGTGGATGCAGTGGGTCGTCAATGGAACCGTCGCCTACAGCACGCTCGACCGCGGAAACGGCGGCGGGTACAGCGTGACCGACCACACGTTCACGATCGACCTGAAGAAAGGGGACAATCTCATCGCCGTCAAACAGCTTTCGGGCAGCATGGGGTGGAAACTGCTGATCGGCTCGCCGCAGCGCCTCAACACAATGGCCGCTGACCTGAACGAAACAGGGCTACGGTTTGAACTTCGCCAGCCCGGCAAGGTAACTCAGGTCGTCCGGGCAAATCTCCAACGTCGACCCACGCTGACGACATGGAAGCTTGATCGCGATGCTACCACGCTCGCAGACTGGGATCAGGTCCAGCCGGATTTGCTGCTGGTCGACAACGTCACCAACCACTTCGCCGCGATGCCGGACGCCAGCAAGTGGTGGAAAGGTCCACGCGATCTATCGGCCAGAGGATGGCTTCGGATCAAGGACGACAAGCTTTTTGTAATGCTGGCGGTCGCCGACGACGAATTGAAATTTTCCGGTGACGACCCCCGAATCGGAGACGCAGTTCGCATCGAGCTGTTGAACGCGCAAGGGGAGCCTGCCACGATTTACATCAAGCCCAGCGCCGACGGCACTGCGAAGGTGATTTCCCCCGACGCGATTGCGGCGACCGCGACCACATCCCGAAGCGATGCAAGCACGTTCTATCAGATCGAAATCTCACAGCCGCCGGCGACACGGGCGCGAAGCCTGAAAGTCACCGTCTTCGATCAGGACGACGTGCCTGCGAAACAGGACGTATCGCTTGCGAGCCCGTACCGACTCCTCTGGAAGAATTGATGAACAGATAGATGGATGCAAGCTGGCCGGCACGACATGAGGATTCCGTTCGCGACAGGGACCGTCGCGAAGAATGCCTCGGCCTGATGCAGGCGATAGAGGGCTTCGAACACACAATGCGTGAAATACGGCGAACATCTGACTAGCAATGGGTGGCGTGTAAAGTCATCGAACTTTCCCTCGAATCGGCAGGACAGCACGGCGAGCGATTGGACATGTTCAGTGAACGTATCCATGCCCGGCGTCTCGCGAAGCACGGACCTCGTCGGATCAAGGAACTCTTCTGCGATTCGCGACGTCAGTTCGTCTGCGCGACGCGAGTAGAGCGAAGCCATCTCTTTCTCGCCCACGTACAATTCAAGATCACTCGCGTGATCTATCGCGATCAGCAATGATAGATTGATCGTCGCATTCAGGCCTGCAAGTTCGCCGCCCTGCGGAACGCCGAACTGAAACGGATCTGCCGCCCAATCGACGAAGCTCCAACCGGCAAGACTTCGCAGCAGACCCGCGTGCATGTTTTCCCAGAACCGGTCCAACACAGAGCGAACGCCGGGAAGCATAGACCGCAAAACGGAAGGTTGATCATGGTGGACCGCGAAGTCGTGGACCATCCCAATCCACTGAAGGGCAAAAGTGGGGATAAATTTCGCATCTCCTGGGGCGGCGTGGGTCGGTAGTTGATTAAAGTTGGCGCGGCTACTTTCGATCATCCGCAACGCTTTGATGGCCGGCCGCGCGTCGGAGCTTTGTGCGTAGGTGGTGAGACGCTGGAGACGCGCGTCACCGGCGTACATCAACTGCTCATAGTGCGGGCAATCCATGTACGTCTCGTGACAGCATGTTTCGAGTGTGCGGCGGCAGATTGTCGCCAAGTCAGCCAAGTGAGTGTCATCGACGCGCGTCGGATCGACGAAAGACAGCGGATAACGCGTTTCGCGAAGTTCAAGACCCGACAGTTCGATCTCCTCCTCAGCAGTTTGCACCTCGGTTTGGAACCACACCCCACTCCGCCACCAGAGCGGCAACAAAATCCGAGCGTTGCCCCCGTCGGCGAGAAGAATGTCGGTCAAGCCGTTGATGGGTTTACCGCCCGCGTGCTCGCGGTCGCCTTTGTTGCTGGGCGCTTCAGCATACGTGCAGCGCACGCAAGCGCCAGCACCGCCATCGACGCGTAACCGGGGATAATAGCAAGCATAGGTCGGAAGCTTTATCAACACGTGGACGGTCGCTCGCGGCAACACTTCAACTTTGCCGCCGGCTGCGAAGCGATCCCATTGCGCCTGATCGCCACCACTGACAAGAGCGACGCGCAGATCGTTAATTATGGTATCGTGCATCGGCGGCAGTGTGGCTGGTTAAAGGCGGTGCGCCGGTCGAAAAGGGTATAGCGTAAAGCCGTCGTTACCGCTTTCGCCCGCAGAGGCTGGCGCCCAATCTGCTCCCTCGCCGCTCTCGATCTGCCAAAGAAATTGTGCCGCATCGATCGTTTTTCCAGGCCCGACGCCCGCAACGATGCCCGTCCCTATCAGTCGGAGCAACGCTTCATCCTGGGGCGCAACCAACAATCCATGACTCACTCTCCGCTGGGCCCATGGCGCGAGCGCACCGAGCGACCATACGCGCGCCGCGAGGACGTGTTTGCCGGGTGTGAGCGGCAAGTCGTAGGTTTCAAAGAACCAGTTGTCCGGATCGCCGCGCTCCGGCCCGCGGTCTTGTGTCCTTCCATCCAAGAACAGCTCGTATCGTTCATCAGCCGTCACGTGAACACGGGCAATGATCGACTCTTTAATCTCGAAGCAACACCGGTAGACAACCACCAGCGGCGTATCCGCCGCCTTAAGTGGCGCGACCCATCGGCACGCCCAGCCGCGATCCACCCACGGCGGCGCGTCGCTTGCCGCTTCCGGCGAAAAGGGGCCGAAGGTCACATGCGTGCGTGTTGTGCTCATGGTCGCTTCTGGGTGGCCAAGCGCCGCGTACCAGCCACCCGTGCCAGCACGCTGATCGCCGACGCACCCCAGCCGTGGGCGGTGTTATAAACCGTCTGCCCGAAACCTTCGCTCCACGTCGGCTGCTCTGCGTCCAGCCAAGGGCGATACAGCCGCTCGAGGTGTGCCAGCGCCGCCTCGGTCTGGCCATGATCGACCAATGCCCCGAGCACATACCCCGTCCAGCCCGGCGAAAACGGCAATTGCTCCAAGTGTCGCGCGAGGTACCCGGCCACGCGTTCTCGCCGGCGCTCGTCGCCCAGCCCAATCAGCAGCGCCAGTGCGTTCGAATGCGCCGATACGTCTGCGGTCGGCATCGGCACGACCGGAGTCGGTTGCGACAATGGTACCGAAGGCGCGATGCGGTCCCGATAGCATCCGCCCGACTCGTCCCAGAACGCGTCCGAACAGTCTCGTATCCTCGCCGCGGCGAGGCCGCATCGCGACGAGAACCTGCGTTCCCCGCACCATCGCTGCGCAACCTCACACGCAGCCGCCAACAGGAGATTGATCGGCAGCGAGTACGGACGCCGGTTGATCGGGGCCCAATCGATCCAGTGCCAACACCAGTCCGGCGGGACACAGAGACCGTCGATGCTGACGTGATCGAGGCAGGCACCGAGGAACGCCTCGAATCGTGGCACCATATCGCGAGCGAAGTCTGTGTCCCCTGTAAGGCGGGCATAGGTGTCGATTGCAACAATCGCCACCAAGCCCTGATCCGGAAGAATCATTCCGCTCGCACCCGCAGGTACGACCGACGTCGGCCAGGCCCCGCTCAGTTCAGCCCACCGCGCGATCAGTCCCAGACATCGCCGCCACATCGTCGGGTCGCCGAACGCGAGATAGTGCGCCTCCCCCGACACCGCCGCGTCGAACGTCCAAAGCGTATTTTCGCGCCAGCAGGTGTCGACCAATACGTCGTCGCATGACGATTTCAGCGTGGCGACCGAGCGGTCCCAGATCTCCGTGAGCACCGGCCGGTCAAGCGCGGGGGCGGGTCGGTCGATTACCGGATATTCTGAGGACTCGATCGCAACGCGGACGGTACACGTGCCGCTTCCGGCGTAACGAACCGTCACGTATCGAGCGCCGCGCGGCACCATCGGTCGCCAGGTGCGAACGCCTTCGGCAGCTTCGATGGCCAAGGAATCGACGAATCCTTCGCGAGCGTGCCCAAACCCCAGGGACGCAAGCGGCCGGTCCTTCAGGCCGATGTCGTAGTAGATTTCAAGCCGCCCGTCCGCGGCGTACGTTGCGTCTACGCACGGCCGAACACGTCGAGTACACCCCACGTCGAAGGTGACGAGGTTTCGGGTCGGGCCGAGGACGAACTCGTCGGAGTCGTCTTTCGCGGCAACTCGTATCACGTCCAGGTCATTGAAGCCGCGAGCAAGGTCATCGGTGACGGGCAGCGGACATCCGCCACCGCAACCGTGAAACACTGGGCGGGCGACGATTGTTTCGCGCACCATCAGTTGGCAGTCGCGCGTTCTGAGCGAACGCCACGGCGGCGTGCCGACCGACCCGAGTACACGGACAGGCTGTGCCGCGCGTTTCCACGCCTCGGCCAGCGATTCGCGGATCGTCCAATGTTCCTGCTGCGACGTCGGTATCGAACAGACTCGACCGGTTAAGCGAACTTCGTCCAGCGGACGGACCGTCCATGACGCATCGGTCGCAAGCGTTGTCCCTCCCTGCATGCCGATTTCGGCGAGGATGCCGATGCGGGTGTGAACCTCCGTCGCAGGTGTGCCCGTCGGCGGCATCACGACGATCGCGATCCAGGCACTGTCGGTCGAGATAATCCCGGTCAATGGGACGACATCCACGTACGCCTCGCCCGGCAGCGAGCGGGCCGGGCCGTCGTGCATGAGACGGTCGCCGATGAAGACCGCGTATCGGAGGCAGCACGCGATCTTCAATTCAGCGACCCGCGCCAACTCGGCGGCGCTCAACTGCTTGAGAAAGACAACCGGATGAGGGTGACTGATCACCGCGTCGTCGCGCCAGTCATGCAGGCCGATCCAGTGGCTCGCCGTCGAAAAGGTGGGTTGGGGTTCCGACTTCATACGACCAAAGTTTAACCCAATTGGGTTTAATTGTCGCACCAAGATCCATCCCCGACGCACGCTCGCCGCAATAATACGCCGGAAATCGCCTAATTCGAGGCAAATCAACCGCAGCACCGAGATTCCGAACCAATTGGGTTCAACTTGGTTTTTGACGAAATTAACAGGCGATTGCCGGAAATATTCTTGACGGAATTCTCGATGCCCGCTAATATGGGTTTATCGTTGTGGATTTTAAGCCCAATTGGTTGACCATGTCTCAAACGGAAGCCCTTGATTCTCAAGTAGGAACGATCGCGAAGCAGCGGGTCGTACGTATTCTCCGTTCGCGGATCATCGGCGGCGAGTTGCGGAAGGGCCAGTCGCTGCCCAGCGAGCGTGAGCTCTCGCGGCAGTTGAGCGTCGGTCGAACCGTCGTGCGCCAAGCACTGGCGATGCTCGGGGATGAAGGACTGGTCGCTTCCAGCGGCATGCGATTGCGAACGGTCGCCTACGATGCGCCGGACGAACAATCCGCATGGATCGGGCGATCGATCGCGTTGCTCATGCCATCACTCATCGACAACGGCAAGCCCGCGCAGAAGTCCCAATGGTTGCGTTTCATGACGATGGGATTGATCGAACACCTCCGCAACCACAACATTCACGCGATCACCCTGAGCAGCGAGGGCACCGATCCCGCCGACGCGCGCCGGATCGCATCGTGCCAACCGATGGGACTCCTTGTGCCCGAAACCAGCAACAAGGACTTCGATACCGTCGCCTGGGCGAGCATCTTTGACGAAGCGAACGTACCGGTCGTGTGCTACGGCGGCGATGCGGCGCTGGCAAGGTTTGACCGGGTCATCTCCGATCACGAGCAGGGCTCGTATGCCTTGACCAAGGCCCTCATCGATCGCGGCTCCAAGCGGATCGCCCAGTTCTGGCCTCGGCCATGGGATCGGTATTGGTTCGAGGCTCGACGCCGAGGTTACGTCTCTGCGATGACCCAGCACGGACTCGAACCGCTGCCCACGTACGAGTTTCCGTACACACCCGCCCCGATCGATAACCGCAAAAGCTTCGAATACTCCGTGAAGACGGTCGCGGGCTTCATGCTCGCCTTGCTCCGGGAGCAGTCGCCGGACGCGATTCTGCTCGCCACAGACCGTGACGTGCCTTATGCGTCGGCCGCGCTGCGACTTCACGGAATCGCCAGCGGTAAAGACGTTCTACTCGCTGGCTATGACAACTATTGGCAGCATTGTGAAGAAACCGAGTTTGAACCATTCGCCCCTGCGTTCACGGTGGATAAATGCAACCACTCGGTCGGCTCGGAAATGGTGCGATTGCTGCTTGACCGTATCAATCAGCAACTCCCGGCAGAGAGACTGACCCGAGTGGTCCGTCAGGAACTAATCAATTCTTCCCCATCGGCGGCGTTCGCCACGGGGGTTTCAAGTGCCATTTCGTAATGGCGGATTTTTTGCAGAGAGGTGTGAGATGAAAAGTTTGATTGTTCTTTCGGCTTCAGCAGCATTCTTGGCAGGTTCGGGGGCGTATGCGGCACCGCTGGCAGCGGATGATTTTAGCAGTTATGCCTTGGGGACTAATTTGGCGGTTGCCAACGGCGGAACTGGTTTCAACGGTTCCTACTCCGTCGGCTCAGGAGAAGGATTTTTGAATAATGTCCGAAACACAAATCCCATAAGCTATCCCAATTACGCTGCCGTGGGTGGCAATTACGCCAATCTCGCAGACGGATTTGGGTTTGGTGGATCAAATTTCTTTCAGCGCCAAGTCGATCTCGCCGGTCCGTTCGCTCCCTATAGTGACGGAACTCGCGTCGGGCTTGATGGAACCACGCTTTACGGCAGCTTTGCTTATTTTAATCAAACGGCGAATGCGGCTACGGGCGGTAAATTCTTTCTACAGGGTGCTGCAAATTCTGAGTTTTTCCTGCCCACGGCAGGCGCTGACGGGCTGCTCGTTTTCCGAATCGATTTTGGTGTCGGTAACGCGGACACCATAACATTCTTCAGCAATCCCGACTTGACCACATTCAATGGTAGTGGCGGGACGTCTTCCAATGGGGATTTTTCATTCCTAAGCATCGGCTACATCGTGCTGAATGGAACTGATAACGGTGGCGACGAACTGCGTGTCGACAATATTCAGCTCGGCGCTACGCTGGCCGACGTTGTGCCAATTCCGGAACCGACAACCTTGGCAGCGATGGCGCTGCTCGGCGGAGCGATGTTGCGTCGGCGTCGGTGATTGATTCTTTTATTCCGCCAGCCGCGGCTTGACCGTCGCGGCTGGCTTTTTGCGATTCAAGCGTCCCTCGCGGGCTATGATTGAGTCGTCGTATCACTTAGCGCGGAGGCACTATGAAACGCCGTGGATTCACACTCGTCGAGCTTCTCGTGGTTATCGGCATCATCGCGCTGCTGATCTCGATCCTCCTCCCCGCCCTCGCCAAATCGCGTGAAGCGGCGAATCGCATCAAGTGCGCCGCCAACCTGCGAACGCTCGGGCA
>JBBQQZ010000075.1:0-12263 GCA_038215325.1 Tepidisphaerales bacterium
TGACCGTGTCCGACGACGAAGACGATCTGTTCGGGGCGCTCCGAGCCGGGGCCAACGGCTACCTGCTGAAGGAGGTCTCGATCGACGAGGTCGCCGATGCGGTGCGGGTCGTCGCCCGGGGCCACAGCCTGATCTCGCCGTCGATGGCATCCAAGCTGCTCGTCGAGTACAACCGGCTGGCGGCGCGGGCGGAGGTCCGTCAGCGCACCGACTCCGCCTCGCTCACCCGACGGGAGCTCGAGGTGCTCCGCCTGGTGGCCGACGGGCTCACGAACCGCGAGATCGCCCGGGAGCTCTACATCGCCGAGAACACGGTGAAGAACCACGTCCGCAACATCCTCGACAAGCTCCACCTCCACTCGAGGATGGAGGCGGTCGTCTTCGCGATGCGAGAGAAGCTGCTCGACCTGGATTAGCCGAACCGGCCGGTAGACTCGCTGTCGATGGGCCTGTTCAAGAAGATCCTCCACGCGGGCGAAGGCCGGAAGCTCAAGCTGCTCCAGTCGATCGTCCCCGAAGTCTCCGTGTTCGAACCCGAGCTCGAGCGCATCTCCGATGCCGAGCTCGCGTCGCGCACGATCCTGTTCCGGGAGCGCCTCGCGAACGGGGAGGAGCTCGACGATCTCCTCCCCGAGGCGTTCGCCGTCGTCCGGGAGGCCGGCCGCCGCGTGCTGGGCCAGCGGCACTACGACGTCCAGATCATGGGCGGCGCGGCGCTGCACCTCGGATGGGTCGCAGAGATGAAGACGGGTGAAGGCAAGACGCTCGTCGCCACGCTCCCGGCGTACCTCAACGCGCTCGCGGGCAACGGCGTCCACCTCATCACGGTGAACGACTACCTCGCGAAAAGGGACTCGGAATGGATGGGCTATCTCTACCAGTTCCTCGGTCTCACCGTCGGCGTCCTCCAGGGCGCGCAGCAGCAGAACCCGGACATGAAGCGGGAGATGTACAACTGCGACATCACCTACGGCACGAACAGCGAGTTCGGCTTCGACTACCTGCGCGACAACATGAAATCGTCCGTGAACGAGCAGGTGCAAGGCCCGCTCGATTTCGCGATCGTGGACGAAGTAGACAGCATCCTGATCGACGAAGCTCGCACGCCCTTGATTATCTCCGGCGATACGCTCGACGACCCGAAGAAGTACCCGATCGCCGACGCGGTGGCGCGCAAGATCATCGAGCTGCACAAGCCGTACGCCGAGATCGAGAAGGAATGCGACCACTGGAAGCGTTCGATCAAGGCCGCGCTGGGTGATGCCGACAAGGCCGGATCGAAGGAAGAAAAAGTCGCCGCCCACCAGCGGATGGAAGAGGCCGAGAAGAAGCTCGAGGAGACTGAAGCGAACAAAGCCGGTCTGACGGCGTACTACGAGGTGGAACTGGATCGCAAGAGCGTCCACCTCTCGCACGAAGGCATCGCCGCCGCCCAGGATGCGGCGGGGGTGGGGAGCTTTTATGTCGGGGAGAACGTCGAGTGGCCTCATCTGATGGAGCAGGCGATGCGGGCGCACGTGGTGTACGAGCGCGACAAGGATTACGTCGTCGAACGCGGCACGGGCCCGCGCAGCACCGGCGAACTGGAAGTGGTGATCGTCGACGAATACACCGGCCGCAAGATGACCGGGCGGCAGTGGTCGGACGGGCTGCACCAGGCAGTCGAGGCCAAGGAACGCGTGACGATTAAGAAAGAAACGCAGACTCTCGCCACGATCACGCTGCAAAATTTCTTCAAGCTCTACAAGTTCCTCGGCGGCATGACCGGCACCGCGATGACCGAGTCGGAAGAGTTCAACAAAATCTACAAACTCGAAGTCGTCAACATCCCCACCAACCGGTCGGTCGTGCGTCGCGATAGCGATGATCGCGTCTACCGCACCGAACAGGAGAAGTGGGAATCGATGATCGAAGAGATCAAGCTCTTCTCCGACGCCGGTAGGCCCGTGCTGGTCGGTACAACGAGCGTGGAAAAGAGCGAGCGGCTCAGCAAATACCTCACCCAGAAGTACGGCGTGAAGCACGAGGTGCTCAATGCAAAGCAGCACGAGCGCGAGGCGAACATCGTCCAGGTGGCAGGACATTCGCACGTGAACAATCACGGCGAGCGCGTCGGGAACGTCACAATCGCCACCAACATGGCAGGGCGCGGCACGGATATTAAGCTGGCGCCCGAGACATGGTTTGACGTCGAGACAAAAGACGGCGTTTACCACCTCAAGCAGCGCGGGACAGACAAGCAGATCGAAGTGAAGTCCGACAGCCCGCTGATGCAGGTGTATCAGCTCAAAAGCGGCGTGAAGGCGGTCGGCGGATTGCACGTGATCGGCACGGAGCGCCACACCAGCCGCCGAATCGACAACCAGCTTCGTGGCCGATCGGGTCGGCAGGGGGATCCGGGATCAAGCCGGTTTTACTGCTCGCTCCAGGACGACCTCTTAAAGATGTTCATGGGCGAATGGACCATCAACGTCTTCAAAAAAATCGGCATGGAGTACGGCGAAGCGATCGAATCCAAAATGCTCACCAAGGGCATCGAACGGGCGCAGAAGAAGGTCGAAGAACGTAACTATTTGGCCCGCAAGAACTTGCTTGAATACGACGAAGTCATGGACCGCCAGCGCCTGACGTTCTACGGCATGCGCCAGCAGGTGCTTGAAGGCCGGCATATCGAGAACGTGATCTGGGACGTGATCGGCAAGGCGATCGAAGACGCGGTGAGCAAGTACGTGACGCAGGACTACGTCGCCGCGAACATCGCCGAGTGGGCGCGGACCAATTTTGGCGTCGTGATCGACCCGATGGAACTCAGGGGCGTGCGGCGGTTCGTGGACGTTGAAGATTACATCAAGAACCAGGCGAAGCTCGAAGTCGAAACCACCATCACCCAGACGCTCGGCGAATATCTTGGCGAAAGCCCGGAAGACCCGAGCCAGTGGGATTTCAAGTCGATCGTGAAGGTGGCGGCCAAGGACTACCACACGAAGTTGACCGAGTCGCAGCTCAAGAAAATGGACTTCACGGAATTGGAAGCGTTGCTGAAGGACGGTGCCCTGGGCAACATTGAAGATCAGGACGTCTCGGGCCTGTCGGTCTATCTCGAACCGAACTACGCCGCCCGTGCGCTGTGCAACTGGGCGGACGAAAAATTCGGCATCAAGGTCGAGCTCGAAGAAATCCTTGCGGACGCGGAGCGTCAACTCTTCAAGCCGCCGGAACAGATCGTGGCGGTCATCGACGCGCGGGCCCGTGAGGCGTATCAACGTCGCGAGATCGAATACCCGGTCGATCACATGATGGGCCTGGTCGGTGCCGCCGAGGTGACGCAGATCGATAACCCGTACGCGGCAGACTACCTGCGGACGTGGACGCGGTTTAAGTTCAACGTCGACCTGCCGCTGGAGCACATCCAGCAGACGCCGCTTCGGCAGATCCGCGACGAACTCATCGGCCATCAGGAGCGCTTCCTGCTCGAAGGCCAACTCGACAAGGATGTGGATGCAATCCTCGCCAAGGGTCCGGACCTCAAGGCGATCGCCGATGCGTTTAACGAACGCTTCGGGCAGAAAGTCACCGCCAAGGACCTCGATCCGCTGACCGCCGAGACGCGGAAGGGGATCAAAGAGATCGACGAGGACAATTCGGGCTCGGTCACGACCCGCGACATCGTGCTGCGTCGCGCCAAGGGCATCCTGCGGGACGAACTGACGCGGCTGGAGCAGTACGTGCTGATCCAGATTTTCGACCAGGCGTGGAAGGACCACCTCTACGCAATGGACATCCTGAAGGGCGGCATCGGCTTGCAAAGCTTCGCCGAACGTGACCCGCGCGTGATTTATAAGCGCGAAGGGTACAAGTTCTTCGAGCAGATGCTGGAAGGCATCCGCGACAAGGTGACGGACCTGATCTTCCGCGTCCGCGTCGAGGGCAAGGACGTGACCGCCAAGAGCGCGTACAACGTGCGGTCAGCGCAGCACCAGGTGAGCGATAACTACGGCGTCGGCGACAACGTCCGCGAAACCGCCGCCGCAGTCGACGGTCCCCAGCCGGAGGCCGCCGCCCAGCCCGCGAGCGAGGGAGGGGTGAAAACGATCGTCCGGGATACGCCCAAGGTCGGTCGAAATGACCCCTGCCCGTGCGGTTCAGGCAAGAAATACAAGAATTGCCACGGGGCGAACGAGTAACGCGAGCGGTTTGGCGATGGTGGGTGCCACGGCTTGGTATGCCAAGCCGTGGAAGGCTTTTGAACGCCGCGATTCGAGCCCGCCTACCACGGTAAACAGTAGCACCCAAACCAAAACGGGCAATTTCCAGGCTTTCCGGTCGCTTGCCCCCGGTCTGGGTTGTGGTATAGTGTCGGACTTCCCGTCGCTAAGGCGGGCATTTTTGTCGACTGAAGACGAGGTCTGTTATGGGTTACAAGTACAAGCCCAACAAGGGCTGCGCGAAGCGTTTCAAGGTCACCGCGACCGGTAAGATCAAGCGCCGCGGGACGATGAGCACGCACTTGCGTTCGCGTCGCGACGCTGCGATGAAGCGTCGTCTTGGCCGACCGGCGATCCTCGCCGACGGTCACGCGCGCAACATGCGGTCATACCTGGGCGTGAGCGGCCTGAAGCCGAACCGAATCGCCCACGAACGCGCCCTCGCCGCCAAGGCCGCAGAAAAGGCCGCGGAAAAGGCCGCTGCGTAGAGTTGCCAGTCGCCAGTTATTAGTTGCCAGTTGCCGGATAGGCTGTAACTGGCAACTGGCAACTAATAACTGGCAACTATTCCCCCAAAAAGCTTCCGCACGGTGCGGAGGCAGCCATGCCGCCTGAACCGGCCTTGTGCCGCAGGATTGTGCCCCTGGCTCGAATTTTTCTCTGAAAGGACAGGACAATGCCACGCGTAACAGGCGGTCCCAAACACGCTCGCAAGCGTAAACGTATTCTAAACCGCGCCAGCGGTTTCGTCGGCCAGCCCGGCCATAACTATCGCTCCGCACTGGAGTTCACCCGCCGCGCGGATCGCTTCGCGTACGAGCACCGCAAGGTCAAAAAACGCCTGTTCCGCGAACTGTGGATCACGCGTCTCAACGCCGCTTTGCGTGAACGCGGGATTTCCTACAGCCGATTCATCCCGGCGCTGACCGAAGCGGGCATCGAACTGAACCGCAAGATCCTCTCCGATCTGGCCATCAGCGACATCCCCGCCTTCGACGCCATCGTCGAACTCACCCGCAAATTCGTCAAGGTGAACACGCCCAAAGCGGCGTAAACGGTTCGGTCGAATCCAACAAAACAAGAAGCCCGTGCCACGATGTGGCGCGGGCTTTTTTGTTTGTCGGCTCCAGTAGCCGCAACACTACGTGTTGCGCGTCTTCGTGTTGCGCGTCTTCCAAGCGTACTGCGCGCCTTTCGATCGCGATGCTTTGTCTTCCGAGCGGTGCGTCTTCCACGCCGCGCGACGATCGAAAGACGCGCAACACGTAGTGTTGCGGCTACTTTCACTCTCCGGTTCAGGCCGCTTGCGCTACCATTTCTTCGCCATCCACTCCCGTAGCACTTTTTCCGCCGGCTTGCCTTCGGGGGTGTAGCCGCGGTCCTTCGGCCCGCCGTCGCCGGGGGTCCATTCCCACATGTTGAACCCGCCGAGCTGGGGTTTGCCGTACCATGACTCGAAAAAGCCTTCGTACAGGCGTTTTTGCAGGTCCAGATCGGTCGGGGCTTCGCGTTCGTCGATGGTGTAGTCCCAGGGTTGGTGTGCCATGTTCGCCATCGAACACCAACCCACCTCCGTAAACAGGATCGGCCTGCCGACTTTCGCCTGGAACGCGAAGAGTTCCTCCTGGATTTTTGCCCAGTTCTCCTTGATCTCGTCCTTGGTCACCTGGTTGTTCTTCCCCAGCTTCCAGTAGCTGTTCATCCCGATGAAATCGAGCTGATCCCAGAACTTCACCGCCGTGTAGTGGTCCCAGTTGGCGCTGTAGGTGAGCTTGCCGTGATAGACCTCACGCACCTTCTCGATCGTCGTCAACCACTCGGCGGTCTTGCCCTCCGTGCTGACGAGTTCCGAGCCGATGACCAGCACGTCCACGCCATTGCCCTGGGCGATCCACGAGAAGTGGATGAGCATTTCCCGGTAGCTCTCCCACCAGTTGTCCCACCCGCCGGCGTCTTCCGGATCGATCTTCCCGCGCCACTCGCCGCCACGGGGTTTGTCGAGCAGGACGATGGGCATGAGGATGACGCGGAGGTTTTTCTTCTTGGCGTACTGGATCAGCTCGGCCAGTTTCTCGGGCGTGGGCGTCATCCGCATGTCCAGGTAGATGCGGCTGGACCCGCCGTTCTCCTGCCGGGCGTCTACGACAAACTTCACCGCGTCCGCCCCGACGTCGGCGATCTCGTCGATGCTCTGCTTGTACTTCTCGATCCAATCCACCCGCTGAATCTGCATCCCGATCGCCTTATACGGCAACCCTTCGGCCTGCGTGGCAGGGAAGCGCGTCGGAGCCGCCTTACCCGCAACCGGCTTGTCAGCAGGCTTGGAATCGACGACGGCGCAGCCGACAACAAAAACGTAAAGCGCTAACGCCAGGACGATGATCAGACGCTGAAGCATATGAGGAATGTACGCGAGAGAGCACGAACGACCAATCAGGAGCAAGCACGCCGAACCGTTTCACGCCCGGTCGCTTTCACTATCCAGATTCGCGAGGCGATAGCTCGTACTACGCCCGCTCCCGGGATTCTGCACGAGAATGCCGCGACCGAGCAGCTCGCGGACGTCGCGCAGCGCGGTGTCAGCGGAACAACCCGCGAGTTTGGTGTACTTCGACGTTGACAGAAAACCCTTGAAGTCGCCGAGCATCCGGTTAATGACCAACCGCTGCCGGTCGTTGACCGGCCGGGGGTTGATGTGCTGCCATAACCGTGCCTTTCGCAGGACGCTGGCGAGCGGGTTGCCCGCGCTGTCGATCGCTCGACCAAGGCACGCTAGAAACCACGCAAGCCAGTCCGTGATGTCCATGCTGGCGCGTTGAGCGGATTCAAGTTGAAGGTAGTAGTCCTTCCGCTCCGACTCGATCTGCGACGACATGCTGTAAAACCGTTGCTTCGTACCATCGGCGCGCGCCAAAGCCATGTCGGCAATCGCTCTGGCGACCCGGCCGTTACCGTCTTCGAAGGGGTGGATTGTGACGAACCAAAAATGCGCTAGGCCGGCTTTGAGAACCGGATCGATCGACGCAGGGGTGTTGAACCAGTCGATGAACCGGGCCATTTCCGCGTCCAGTCGATCCGCATCCGGTGCCTCGAAGTGAACTCTCTCCCGGCCGACGGGACCAGAGACGACCTGCATGCGCCCTGATTCGCCAGTGCGCCACGCGCCGACAGTGAGTCGTCCCATCGCGTTGCGGCCGGTGGGAAACAGCGACGCGTGCCAGTCGAATAATCGTGCCTGGGACAGCGCCGATTCAAAATGCTGCGTGGCGTCGAGCATCATCTCGACTACTCCCTCGACGTCCCTGCCCGCTCTGGGCAGCCCGGCATTATCCAGTCCGAGCCGCCGGGCGATGGACGAACGAACCTCATCGGGGTTCAGCACCTCACCTTCGATCGCGGACGTTTTGACCACGTCGCTCGTGAGCACCGTCAGGCTTGCCTCGTTGCGCAGCTCAAACCCGAGCGATTCCATCCTGCCCAGCAACCGACCCTGCCTGTTCCGTACCTCGGCCAGCGCGAAGCCGAGGGAGTCGCCGCCCCAGGTAAATCCCGGCCAACCTGCCTTTTCGTGGATGCAAACCGCGTCTTGCCGCATGATCTGCGGTGATTATATCGACTACTCGGAGACCTGTGCCGATATTCGCCGCAAAATTTGCGGCGAATAAGGAGGTTAATCACCGCGACCGGTCCACCACAAAATCCGCCATCGTCAGAAGTGTGTACTTGGTGTCGCTTTCGGGGAGGCCTTCGATGCTCTGCTTGGCGCGCTCGACCAGCCGCCGGGCCTTGGATTGGGCGTAGGCGATGGAGTCGCTGGGGGTGATGAGGTTGCGGATGCGCTCCAGCGAGTGGGGTTCGCCGAGCAGGGAGCGGCAAAGCTCCTGGTGTTCGTGCGGGGCGTGTTGAAGAAAGTGGATGATCGGGAGAGTGAGTTTACGCTTTGCGACATCGATTCCGAGGGTTTTACCGACTTCGCGTTCTTCGCCGACGAGGTCGAGGATGTCGTCCTGGATCTGGAACGCGATTCCGAGGCTGAGGCCGAACTTTTCGAGCGCCTTGGCGGCGGCTTCGTCGGCGCCGCCGAAGCGGGCACCGAGGTAGCAACTTGCGGCGATAAGGCTGGCAGTCTTGCGGCTGACGATCGTGATGTACGTCTCCTCGTCCAGATCGAGGTTGTCGCGGTTATGCAGTTGCAGCAGTTCGCCTTCGCAGACATGGTTGGTCGTGCGGGCGATGATCCTCGCGGCGGACTGGTCGCCGAGGCTGGAGCAGAGGTGGTAGGAATGACTGATGAGGTAATCGCCGAGCATGACGGCGGCCTCGTTGCCTTTCAGGTGGTTGATCGTCGCGCCGCGGCGGCGCATGTCGGCCTCGTCAAGCACGTCGTCGTGGACGAGCGTCGCCATATGTACCATCTCGACAACCGTCGCAATCGTGATGTGCGCCGGCGCCAACGTCCCGGCGGCCTTGCCGGCCAGCAGCACCAGCGTGGGACGGAGCATCTTCCCGCGAAATTTGGCGACGTGACGCGTCAGCACGTTGACGCAGGGGAGGTCGGACCGCAGTTCCGCTTCGAACAGCTCGTCCACCGCCTGCAACTGCGGTGCAATCGCATCCATCAGGTTCGTAATCTCGGCCCGCATGGGCATTTCCCTTTCGTGTCCGTGTTCAATGGACGTTACACATCTTAAAGGCCAGATCGACAGGATGAAGTCACTTCGGTAAGTTTCGGAAGTAATGAAATGTTAGTAACGTTGGCGTTAATCGGAAAAATCTGAATTAACCCACATCCGGGATGACCTTGCCGGACCTGGAATGTAAGTTGAGGCACATTGGATCATTCAAGCAGCCTGATTTTCCTCGCTTCGATCCTGCTTCAGGTGGCGGCCGTCGTGTTCGCACTACGGATGCTGCGGTTGTCGCGGGTCCGCCTGCCTTGGATTTTGCTCGCCTCGGCGTTAGGAATGATGGGCCTGTACCGTGTGCTGGCGCTGATCATGGCCGAGAACTGGTTTAGGTGGGGCGAGCACCTGTTTTTGCAGATCAGTGCGTTCACGACGCTGATCATCTCGACGCTCTTTTTCCTGGCGCTTCCAGCGATCCGGCGACTGTCGGAGGAAGAACAGCAATCCGCCAACGCACGCAAAGAGGTGGAGCAGCGTCTGGCGTCGCTGATCAACCACATGCCCGCTGAGATCTTCATCAAGGACTGGAGCGGCCGGTACGTGATGGTCAACCAGCGGATGCTGGAATCGGTCAACCGCCCCTTGGAGGAAGTGGTGGGGCAGACCGGCGCCGAGGTGCTGCCGGAAGTTCACGAGAGGCTGGCGACGCATCTCGAAGCCGTCCGCAGCACGCGCACGCCAATCACTCGCGAGTACACCCTTACCCGCAACGGCCATCGCCAGGATCTGCTGACAACGATTTTTCCGCTCATTGATACCGAAAACCAGCTGCGCGCCCTCTGCGGCATCGGCACCGATGTCACCGCGCTCAAAGCCGCCCAGCAATCGCTCAAAGACACCGCCGAGCGCCTGCGCCTCGGGATGCTCGCCGGCGACGTCGGCACGTGGGATTGGGACATCGTCACCAGCAAAATCACCTGGTCCGACCGCCTGTACGCCTTCCACGGCGTGGACGCCGGGGACTACGACGGGAAGTTTGAATCGTTCCAAAAGCTGATTCACCCCGACGACCAGCCGCGCTTGCGGGAGGCGGTCGAGCGGGCGCTCAAGGAACGCACGCCTTACCAGATCGAGTTCCGCGCCATTCGCCCGGACGCGAGCGTGCGCTGGCTGAGCACCACCGGCCAGGCGTTTTACGACGAATCGGGAAAGGCCGTCCGCATGATGGGCGCCACCGCCGACATCACCGAGCGCAAGCGGCTGTCGGACGAGCTGCTGGAAAGCCAGCGGTTCGTCCGGCGCGTGCTCGAGACGACGCCGGACCTGGTATACGTGATCGATATCATCGAACGCCGAATCACCTACAAGAATCGGGCGTGCCGGGTTTTCATGGGACATGTCATTGACAACGACGAACCGGGTGCCGACGAGCGATTCGTCATCGAATCGGTTCATCCCGATGACCGGCACAGCGTGGAACACGTCGGAAGCCGCTTCGCGACCCTCGCCGATGGCGTGACGGAGGATCTGGAGTTTCGGCAGTTGCACGCCGACGGAACGTATCACTGGATCGCGGCTCGCGAGACGGTTTTCACCCGCGACGCCGACGGCACGGTGCGGCAGATTCTGGGGACTGCCGAAGACGTGACTGCGCGACGGCTGGCGGAAGACCAGCGCGACCGATCGCTTCAGGAAACGCGACAGGCCCGCGAAGAGGCCGAACGCGCCAACGCTGCCAAGGACCGATTCCTGGCGGTGCTCAGCCACGAGCTGCGAACGCCGCTGAATCCGGTGTTGATGTCCGTCTCGTCGATGGTGACCGACGCGGACCTGAGCCCGGAACTTCGTGACGAACTGGCGATGATCCGCCGCAATATCGACCTGGAAGTGCGCCTCATCGACGACCTGCTCGACATCGGCCGCATCCAGAGCGGCAAGCTTCGCATCGACGCAAAACCGACCAGCATCCATGAGCTTGTCGGCCATGTCCATGAGATCTGCCGCGACGACATGCGCGAGCGGAACCTTGGGTTCGTCGCCAACTTGCGAGCCACCCGCGATACCGTGATGGGCGATCCGGCGCGGCTTCAGCAGGTGTTGTGGAACGTCCTCAAAAACGCCATCAAATTCACTCCCGAAGGCGGCCGGATCACCATCGCCACCCGCGACGAACCGGACGGCCGCATCGCCATCACGGTCGAAGACACAGGCATCGGCATCTCGGACGAGCTGCTCCCGCGGTTGTTCGATGCGTTCGAGCAGGGACGATTGTCTGACTCCCGCCAAAATAGCGGTCTGGGGCTCGGGCTTGCGATCGCGCGGGCGATCGTCCACGTCCACCACGGAACGATCTCCGCCTCCAGCGGCGGCGAGAACTGCGGCGCGACTTTCTTGATCACACTACCCGCGCAAACCGCACCTGCCCCAGTCCCCGCAGCCGACCCCGCTCCGATCCAGCCGAGCGGGAAAAAGGTTCGCATCCTGCTCGTTGAGGACCACCCCGACACGCGGAAAGTGCTGGTCAAGCTGCTTACCCTGTTCGGCTACGACGTCACCGCCTCAGACACGGTCGCCGGCGCGCTCCAAGCGTTGGCCGCCGCGCCGTTCGCGGTGCTCATCAGCGACATCGGCCTCCCCGACGGCGACGGCTACGGCCTGATGCAGGCGGCTCGGGAAAAATACGACATCAAAGGCGTCTGCATGAGCGGCTACGGGATGGATGAGGACATCCGCAAAAGTCGCGAAGCGGGATTCTGCGACCACGTCGTGAAGCCCGTGGACGCCGCTAAACTTCGCGAAGTCGTGGCGCGCGTTGCCGACGGACAATGACGCGTTTTACGTTGCGTACCCCGACGTGTTCCACGGTGGGTTCCGCGGCGGGTTCCGCGATGCGTTCCACCGAACCGATCTGAGCCCCCGAGCTTCCGACGCTGATCCCTGCGCCCGGATCGGCTACGTCATTCCGCGCGATTATACGGATCGTGGATGATGCGCGCGCATGTAGCCGCGACGCCTGCGTCGCCCATTTGCTGCTCACCTAAGCCGCAATGGGCGATGCGGGCGTCGCGGCTACAGGCACCTCCTTCGCGCGGGGTTCGCGCAAGAACCGTATTACCCAATGGGGCAACCGTCCGCCGGGCAAGGTCTCAACACCCCATCCCCGCGAATAACAAATACGCCGCACCTGCCACCAGCACGCTGCCGGTGCCGAGGTAGACCAAAAGCGCTTTTCCCGCCGCCCCGCGCTCGCGGATGGTGTTTCGAATCTTCGTCATCGTTTGCTCCTTGTTACACGATGATTAGCGCTCGCGTGCGAACGAAAGGTAATTCCTCGGTGAATTGCGATTTACCACCCGGATCGCAGAAATACGCCATCGTTACGGAATGCTGTATTCCGACCTTCACGCGTTCGCGTAGACCGAATCCCTGCGCA
>JBBQQZ010000076.1:0-12237 GCA_038215325.1 Tepidisphaerales bacterium
GGCGTTGCGTTCACCAAGGAGCCCGGCGAGGCCGCGTTCTACGGCCCGAAAATCGACTTCGTCGTCAAAGACGTCATCGGCCGCGAGTGGCAGCTCGGGACCGTGCAGGTCGATTACCAACTCCCACAGCGTTTCAACCTCGAATACACCGGCGCCGATAACACTCCGCACCGCCCGGTGATGATCCACCGCGCCCCGTTCGGCTCGATGGAGCGCTTCATCGGCGTCCTCATCGAACACTTCGCCGGCGCGTTCCCGCTGTGGCTGGCGCCGGTGCAGGTGGCGGTGCTGACCGTCAGCGAAAAGACCAACGACTACGCCAAGCAAGTAGCCGCATCGCTACGCGATGCCGGTCTTCGCATCGAACTGAACGACGGCAACGAAAAGATCGGCGCGAAGATCCGCAACGCCACGATCAACAAGGTGCCCTACATGCTGGTGGTCGGCGAGAAGGAAATCGCCGAAGGCAAGGTGGCGGTGCGGCATCGCACCGAAGGCGACAAGGGCGCGGTTCCGGTGGAAGAGTTCATCGCGATGGTGACGAAGGCGGTGGCGGAGCGGGTGTGAGATCATGGATGAAGTCTTCACTTTATCTGACCACGCCGCGGCTCGTATCCGGCTTCGCCGTATCCGAGTCGACTGGATTCGTCGCGCGATTTTGCATTCCGATCGTATCGAACGAGACCGCGACGATCCGGAACTTCGTCTGGCAAACAAGCGATTTCATAAACCTCGCCGATTCGTACTCTGAGTGGTGTACAATCGCACCAAGCGTCCGCCGTACATTCTGACGGCTTTTTATGAGAAATAATGATGCGACTCGAATACGACCCCAAAATTGACGCCGTGTATCTGGGCCTAAGTGAAGCGAAAATCGCACGTTCGAAGCAGGTTGATCCGGGCGTGGTGATCGATTTCGCCAGCGACGGCAGCAACGTGGGCGTTGAAGTATTCAGCACCCGGCTGCGCAAGGATTCCAAAGCGGCAAAGCCGCGCAAGCAGAAACTGGCGAAGTCGTAGATTCATGTTGTCGCGGGCGTCTGGTGGGCTGATCTGGCCGACCGGCCGGAGGGCACCAGGGATTCGCACCCGTTGCTCGGCTTCTTTCTCTGCGTGCTGTCGTGGTGTGTGGTGTTCCTTTTGCTGTACGGCGTCGTGGTGCTGCTGACCGCCAACTGGACGATTCGAAACTGGCCCTGATGCCGCTGTTTTAACCCTTGACCGCCATCGGCACCGCCGAACCGTCGGGGCGGCGCCAGACGTGGTGGAACTCGCTGTCGTAGGTCCAGACGCGCCATCGCGCGTTTCCTGCCGATAGGCAAACGATGTAGGCGTCAGTGAAGTCAGGACGATGGTCGCCGTAGCGACCCATCCACGCGAACACGTCGTCCATGGTCGGTTGATAGTACGTTTCGGCGAGTGAGACGTTGAGGCGGACGAGAAGTTCTCGTAGGTACTTTCGTTGGTCCGGGCGCTTCAGGAAGTGCAATGTCTCGGTCAGCACCGGCCAGCACACCAGAAAATTGGGCTTGCGCAGGCGCGCCAACTCGGCAAGGATCAAGGGTCGTCGATCATCACGCTGATCGACGATGCCGACGACCACGTTCGTGTCGAGCAAGATCATCTTGTATTCTCTTCTGCTTCGCCGCAACGCGCTGGCTGATGTACCCGGATACAGTGTGCCGGTCGGCGGTGTCGATGCGAGGCTCTTGCTCAGATCCTGCCGGAGCGGGATATTTCGCATCCAACTCGGTCACGACTGCCAGCGCGTCGCGCCCCGATTTTGCCGAAAGCTTGTCCGCTTGTTCGCGGAGTGTCTGCCGAACCAACTCCGACACATTCACTCCGCGGCGACGAAGTTCGATAACTGCCGCCGCAGTCTCAGGATCGAGTCGGAGATTGAACACTTTTGCACCCACGACCCTATCGTAAATACGTTTCGTCTTTACGTCAACGCTTTTTCGTCGGTCGCCAGTTCCAGATCGTCTCGCCGCCGTTCAGTTCCGGCAGGTACTTTCCATCGATTTTGTCGGGGCGCACGAACTTGCCGAGGAAGTCGACGACGCCTTTGCGCTCGACGCGCCAGACCGCGCCTTCGACCGGGTCGATCGCGCCGTGGTAGCCGTTGCGGCGGTCCCCGGGTTCGCCTTGGAGAAGGTGCATCGCCTTGTCGATCGAGAGCGGGCCGCCTTTGTGCAGGAGGTGGGGCATGACGAGGCCGGCGCGGGTGCAGTGGTCGGTCAGTTCGTCGTCGAGGGCGCGGGCTTGGCCGTGGAAGAGGTCGAAGACGACGAAGGGGGCGTGGAGGAGGTTGTACCGCGTGCCGTGCGCCTGCGCGAGCCACTCGCCTGCCAACCGGTCGCCGTCGTTGAGGAAATCGAAGAGCGATTCGTTTTCGAGCACCCAGTTATGGAAGAGTCGGTGCTGTTCGTACGGCGAACTGATCGCGCGATACCCCGCCCGGCCGAGCGGGATCAGTTCGCCGTTGATGCGGGCGACGGTGCAGTTCGAGCCGTCGAGCTTTTCTCGCACGATGATCAGGTCATGCTTGTCGCGCGACTTGAGGCAGAGGATCCTGTCCTGGCCGTCGGTCAGCTTGTGATCGCCGGTGCCCAGCCGCGAGCCGGGCAGGTGCGCGATGCTGCCGTAGGCTTTCGATCCCAACGGTTTTTCGGTTTTCGGCGGAGGCATAGACCGATGATATCATGCCGCCATGGATGCAAACCTCTTCCACCAATCCGACCTTATCGAAGTCCGCCGCGTGATGAACCGGGGGAAGGGCGGGCGTGGCGTGTTTGCGCGGGTGGACATCGCGAAGGGAACGGTCTTTGAGCGTGTGCCGGTGATCCTTATTCCCAAGAACCAGGTGTTTGGCGATGCGCCCGAGGCGAAGCGGTCGGCGAGGATTTCGTGGTACGTGTTTACGTGGATTCAGACCAAGCGGGAGTACGTAGCGCTATCGCTGGGGTATGGCTCAATCTACAACCACAGCGAGACGAACAACGCGCGGTACCAGATGGATCCGCCGGACATGATGGAGTACCTGGCGGTGCGGGATATCAAAGCGGGGGAAGAAATCACCATCAGCTACCGCGGCGACGAGGCCAACCATTGCGACCTGGGATTCGAGCCGGATTTGAGCGATCCGCAGGCACCCACGACCGGATGATGGCCTTGCGACAAAGCATCGCGCCATAGGCAGCGCGTCCAGAGACAAATGTCACGAATGGCCAATCGAGCGCCCGGTTTGGTAGCCGCAGGTCTACGACCTGCGCGTCTGCGGTTTTGAGCGCGATCTACGGTTCAGAAGACGCGCACCGCGTAGCGATGCGGCTACTGGCTTCGCGACGAACCTCGTTTGATAGCCGCGGGTCTACGACCTGCGCGTCTGCGGTTTCGAGCGCGATCTACGGTCGGAAGACGCGCATCGCGTAGCGATGCGGCTACTGGCTTCGCGACGAACCTCGTTCGGTAGCCGCAGGTCTACGACCTGCGCGTCTGTGATTTCGATCGCGTTTTACGGTTCAGAAGACGCGCACCGCGTAGCGATGCGGCTACTGGCTTCGCGACGAACCTCGTTTGGTAGCCGCAGGTCTACGACCTGCGCGTCTGTGGTTTCGAGCGCGATCTACGGTTCGGAAGACGCGCATCGCGTAGCGATGCGGCTACTGGCTTCGAGACGAACCTCGTTTGGTAGCCGCAGGTCTACGACATGCGCGTCTGCGGTTTATAGGGGCGGATGAACGGGTTCTGAATCTCGGTATGAACGCGATGTTGCAGCATCATTTGCCTTGCAGGCTCGCATTTCGCCCGCCAATCCGCACAATCCACCCGCCGTGCTGTCAGGCGGGTGTTGCTTATGATTCTCACCATCATCCGTCCCGGGCTTACCGCGATCCGTCGCTACTGGAAGCCGTTCCTGCTTATCGAAATCTGCGGATTGCTTGCGGTGATCGGGTATTTTAAGGTCGATACGGTTCATCACGCTTTTGAAACGCTCCGCGGCTGGAAAGAGGCCGGCGGATATCTCGTCGCGATCCTCGCCAGCGGGGTGTCGGGCGCGGTCGTGCCGGAGATCGCCAAAACGCTGGTGCTCGGCGACACCGATTTCTCCCGCAAGCGGTGGGATGATCTGACGTTCCACTTCATGATCTTCGCGCTCATCGGTGCCGTCGCCGTCCCGTTCTATCACGCGCTGGGCACGCGATTCCCGTCCCAGGGACTCGACTTCAACGCTGTCATCAAGATGTCGATCGATCAGTTTCTCTACTCGCCATTCCTTAGCCTGCCGGTGATCGCGTTCCTATTCACCACGCGCGAGTGCGGCTGGAACCCGATCAAGGCGTTCAGGCAGATCGGGGTCGACTGGTACCTGCGGCGGGTGGTCTCGCTGCTCGTGATCTGCTGGTGCTACTGGATTCCGATGTGCCTGCTGATGTATTCGCTGCCGGTGGGGCTGACGTTCGTGTTTGCGATGTTCGCGCAGGCGGCGTGGGGATTGCTGCTGCTTTTTGCCGCAGGCGCGCCGGAGCGCAGTCCCGCCAAACCCGAGGATGCGCCCGTCGTGCCCGTTTCGGCGACTTAGGTCCGCATCGCGTGAGTCCACCGTCCGATCCCGTAACATTGCCGAATGTGCTTGCCCGGATCGTCTAAAAGGACTAGAATATCCTGTTTCCGGTACGGCTCGGTTTCACGGGAGACGTTTTGTCCTCTTTCAAGATCATTCAAGGCGGTATGGGCGTCGGCGTTTCGAGCTGGATGCTGGCGAACGCCGTGGCTTCCCTCGGCCAGCTCGGGGTCGTCTCGGGGACGGGGCTCGGCGTCGCCTTCTCGCGCCGTCTCCAGTCCGGTGATCCCGGCGGACACGTGCGGCGCGCCGCGGCGGCGTTTCCTTACCCGGCGATCGCCAAACGAATCGTCGATGCCTACTTCATCGAAGGCGGCAAGGCGGCAGATAAACCGTTCAAATCCACCCCCACGCCCGAACTCCCCTTCGGCGACGCCATCTCCGAACTGACCGTGCTCGCCAACTTCGCCGAAGTCTGGCTCGCCAAGGAAGGCCACAGCGGCGTCGTCGGAATCAACTACCTCGAAAAAATTCAGCTCCCCACGCTCGCACAGATATTCGGCGCGATGCTCGCCAACGTCGATTACGTGCTGATGGGCGCGGGCATCCCGCGATCCATCCCCGGCGCGATCGACGCACTGGCGGCGGGGAATGTCGCGGAATTGAAGATCGACGTCGAGGGTGCCCTGCCGGGTGAAGACTGGGTCAACCGATTCGATCCGTCCCGCATCTGCGGCGGGACCGCGCCGAAATTGCCGCGGCCCAAGTTCCTGGCGATCGTGTCGTCGGCGACGCTCGCGATGACGCTGGCGCGCAAATCCAACGGCGTCGTTGACGGATTTGTCGTCGAATCCTCCGTCGCCGGCGGGCACAACGCCCCGCCGCGCGGGCCCATGCAGCTCAACGAAGCCGGCGAACCCATCTACGGCGACCGCGATAACGCCGAACTCGACAAAATCCGCGCCCTGAACAAACCGTTCTACCTCGCAGGCGGCTGCGCGTCGGCGGAGAAGCTGGCCGAGGCGCTCGCGCTGGGTGCCAGCGGAATCCAGGTCGGAACGGCGTTCGCGTTCTGCGACGAATCGGGTATTGCCCCGGACCTCAAACGCCGTATTCTTACGCTCAACCGCACCGAAGGCGTGCGCGTCTTCACCGACCCGTCGGCCTCGCCGACGTCGTTCCCGTTCAAGGTGGTGCAGGTCGACGGAACCATCTCCGACGCCGATGTTTACGCGTCGCGCAAACGGATCTGCGATCTCGGCTATCTGCGCAAGGCCTACCGCAAGGAAGACGGCACGCTCGGGCACCGCTGCGCCGCCGAACCGGTGGAGGCGTACGTTCGCAAAGGCGGCACGGTCGAGGAAACGGTCGGGCGCAAGTGCATCTGTAACGCGCTGTTCGCGACGATCGGTTTGGCGCAGGTCGACCGCGCCGGCAACCTAGAACCCGCCATCGTCACCGCCGGCAGCGCCGAGATCGATTTAACGCAATTCTTCCCCGAAGGTTCCAACTCCTACACCGCCGCCGACGTGATCGCGGTGCTGCTGAAGAATTGATCCACGAATCTGCACGAATCGACACGAATGAATCCGCAGACAAAAGACGTTTGAACCGCAGATTACGCAGATGACGCAGATTAGAACCAGCGCATTTTTCTTCATCTGCGTGATCTGCGTAATCTGCGGTTACCTCATCTTCATTCGTGTCGATTCGTGAAGATTCGTGGATAACACCCTCTGCGCTTTCCTCAGACGGCGTGGCGCATACACTCGGCCACCCATGCGATCCGAATCCTACGACTTCCTGAAATCCATCGAAGAAACCCCCAGCGTCTCCGGCTACGAACAGCCGGTGGCGCGCATCATTCGCAAGCGGATGGGCAAGTACGCCGACGACATCACGACCGACGTTCACGGCAACGTGATCGTCGCGCTCAATCCCAAGGCCGGCCCGCGCGTGATGCTGGCGGGACACATGGACCAGATCGGATTCCTGGTCAACCACGTCAGCGACGCCGGTTTCATCCACGTCGCGGCCGTGGGCGGCATCGATAACGCGGTGCTGCCGGGTGCGCGGGTGACCATCCACGCCAGGAAAGGCCCGATCGACGGCGTCATGGGTCGCAAGGCGATCCATCTGATGAAGCCCGACGAGCGCAACAGCGGCAAGATCGAACTGGCGGACCTGGCGGTCGATATCGGCGCCAAGGACAAGAAAGAAGCCCTCGAACACGTCCAGATCGGCGACCCGATCACCTTCAAACTGGGCGTGACCAAGCTGCTGAATGACCGCATCGCCAGCCCGGCGCTGGATAACAAGGTTGGCGCGTTCGTCATCATGGAAGCGCTGCGGCTGCTGAGCGAAAGTAAGTGCAACTGCTCGGTCTTCGCCGTGGCGACGGTGCAGGAAGAGATTGGCTTGCGCGGGGCGCGGACGAGCTGCTACCAGATCGATCCGCACGTCGGGATCGCCGTCGACGTCACGCACGCCAGCGACTACGCCGCCGTTGATAAGCGGATCGCCGGGGACGTGCAGATCGGCAAGGGCCCGGTGATCGACATCGGTGCCAACATCAACTCGGTGGTGAGCGATCTGTTCATCGACACCGCCAAGAAGAGAAAGATCGACCACCAACTCGCCGCCGCCGCCGGCGCGACGGGGACTGACGCCAACGCGATCCAGATTTCTCGCGCCGGCGTCGCCGCGGGGCTCATCAGCATCCCGAACCGCTACATGCACACGCAGGTCGAACTGTGCGCCCTGCCCGACCTTGAAAACGCCGCCATCCTGATCGCCGAGACGATCAAGCGGATCGACAAGAAGTCGAACTTCATTCCGATGTAGGGATTACGCGTCCGCCACTCTCGCACGCCAGTCTTGCGATGAGTGATCGCGCCTCCGTGACCGCGCGTCCGTGATCGCGACGCCCGCGCATCGACGCGATCCGTCAGGCGCTCGCGGCAAGGTTTCCCGGCGATCGTTAACGCAGAATCCATAGCGAACGACCCGGCCGCCGAAACGACCGGGCCGATCACGGTGCATCGTGCCGACAAGCGCTCGCGTCGTACTCCTACGGAGCGATGTCCTCCTGCCGACGTGCGTGTCGATAGCCCGAAGAAGCCACGGCGTCCAGCGTCAAACCATCCCTGGCGCAAGGCCGCGTCGAGCCATCACCGGACATTTCTACTTTGGTTTGACAGGGCGTGAGTTGAGAGTTGAGAGTGGTCAGTGGCGAGTGGCGAGTGTTTAGGGGCGAGTGGCGAGAGGGCGCACCCGTCTCACCACTCACCACTCGACACTCGTCATTCGTCACTCGACACTCGTCATTCACTACCAGATGAATTTGACGAACGGGAGCAGGAACAGCACGCCGGCGTAGCCGGTGATCGCGAATTCCCTGCCGCGGGTTAGGAAGTACATCAGTACGTTCACCAAGATAAAGCTCGCAATCACAAGGAAAGCGCCCGGGTTTTGCCAGAGAATCGAGTTAACCCAGTGGACCAGGATTTCAAGCGTGTGCATCAGGCTGTTCATTCGAGCGACTCCAGTTGGAACTGCTCAACCCTACCACCGGATATTTGACATGCCGCTCAGTCAAGCGGATTTCCGCTCGCGCGGGTGTGCCCGGATGATAATTTGGAGGACTTTTCCCATCCCTACGACGTGGTAGATTGCCGCCATGCGTTTGACCACGAAAATACGGAGACACGGAGAAATGAGCGGATCCACGAATTGTCACGAATCGACCCGAATGAATTCCGTGCCAGATTCGTGCCGATTCGTGCAAATTTATGGATTCTTCCCTCCGTGCCTCCGTGCCTCGGTGGTGATTCTGCTGCTCCTGACCGGCCTCGCCCGCGCCGAAGCGCCCGCGACCCAGCCGGCCACGCTCCCCACGACCTATAAGCTGGAGAAGTTTGAACGGAGCACCCCGAAATTGCAGGGGTGGGTGGCCCGGATCGATCTCACCGACCCAAAGCTCCAGATCGCCGTCGGCACCGGCGGGCCCGACCCGGACGGGGCCGGCATGTGGGAAACCATTCTCGCACCCACCTCCACCATCGCCAAAGCCAACAACTTCGACCTCGCGATCAATACCGTCTTCTTCATGAATAAGAAGCCCGACGACAAGGAAGGCGGCCTGAAATACCAGTCCGGGGACTTCGCTGCCAGTTGCGGGCTGGTGATGACCGGGGGCAAAATGCTCGCCCTGCGACGCGACGGCGTGCCCATCCTGTTCGACAAACAAAACCGCGCCAGCATCGGCTCGCTCAACGTCATCCCCCAGGACGCCAACGTCATCGTCTCGGGCAACCAGCAGCTCGTCTTCCGCGGCCAGCCCGTCGCCAAGCTAGATACCGCCGAACGACACCCCCGCACCGCCATCGGAATCGCCGACCAAGGCAAAACCCTCGTCCTCCTCGTCATCGACGGCCGGCGCGAGGCGTGGAGCGTCGGCATGAGCAGCCAGGAACTCGCCGTCGCCATGATCGAACTCGGCTGCCAGTCCGCCCTCAACCTCGACGGCGGCGGCAGCAGCACAATGGTCGTCCGCAAACCCACCCCGCAAGGCGACGCTTGGAAAGTCATCAACACCCCCTCCGACGGCAGCACCTTCCCCCTGCCGCTGAGCATCGAACGATCAGTGCCTTATGTGCTCGGATTTCGATGGGTCGCCAATGAAACTAGCGCAACCCAACCCGTCCCTTAACGCATCGCTTGCGCAATCCTCATGTTAATAGCGACACTCTGTCGCATACCAACAAGGGAAGGTATGCACACACGGAATCGCGGATTTACGCTAGTAGAATTGCTTGTCGTCATTGGGATTATCGCGTTGTTGATCGGAATCCTGCTTCCGGCGCTGAACAAGGCGCGTGCGGCGGCGCGGGAGACGGGCTGCTCCAACAACATCCGCCAGCTCGGCATGGGGTTCATGATGTATGTGAACGACTCGAAGGGCTTTCTGCCCTACGAGGGCCTCGACGACGGGGATGTCGCCGGTGCGTCGATCGGTCGATGGGACGACGAATCGCTCTGGCTGAACGCAGTTCCGCCGCGAATCGGACTTCGACCTTATAACGAATTGCAGTTGGCTGATATCGCCGGGACGTCTCGCCTCCCGGGCGCGGGCGATTCCAGTGTCTTCATCTGCCCCGCCGCTCAAAACGCAGCCGGACCGGGCACCGTCACCACCGACGGCTACTACGAAATGTACGGCCAGGAAGCGCCGAACCCCCCGGCCAAAGCTGGTGGCACCGCACGTAAGGTCTATATCTGCTACGCTTACAATTCCAAGCTCTTCACCAATATTCAGCGGCTCCGCATCACCAAGCTCAAGAACTCCGCCACCATCCCCATCCTCGTCGAAAAGCGAATGCGTGGCCCGGAGGCCACCACCCAGGACGACAAGTACTACGAATCAAAGGGTGGCCAAACCGGCCGAATCACGGGCCGAACGCTCAACCGTCTCAAGGCCGACTGGCAACGCTTCTCCACCCGTCACCGCAAAGGCGGCTTCCTGCTGATGGCCGACGGACACGTGCAGTGGACCAGCCTGCAAGAGGCGCTCACCCCCGGTGTCGCCGGCCACCCCGGCGGCGACTGGAACAAGTCCGGCGTCCTCACTTGGAACCCCACCGGTGTCGCCGCACGCTGAGATGCCCCGGTGTCTCCAAAACATGCTTTCACCCAAACTGGCCGCCCGAGCGGCCAGTTCCTTTACATGAGAAAAACCATGCCACCGCTCGCCGTCGTCACAATCCTTGCTCTCGCCTCCCTCGCCCACGCCCAATCCGACGCCTTCGACCGCATCAAATCCGCCTACGCGCCCTACCTCAACGACGCCGACCCGCTCTCGCTTCCGATCAAGATCAAGTCCCTCTCGTCCGACGAATACAAATTCTGGCGAGGCAGCAAGGACCTGTTCTTCCAATGGGGCAAACAGAACTGCCAGGACTGGCTGAAGGACGCCAAAGCCTTCCTCCCCAACCACGGCGACCTCCACCTGGGCAATATCGGCAGCTACGTCTCCGAAGACGGCCTGAACACGCTCGCGTTCGGCATGGTCGATTTCGACGACTCCGCCCGCCTGCCCTTCGAGTTTGAACTGCTCCAGGGCGTGATCACGCTGGACCTGATCGCCCGGCAGAACAAGATCGAGCTCAGCGCCGATCAGCGCGCCCAACTCGACCAGAAGCTGTTCGACACCTATAAGCTGGCCGTCAACTCCCGCCGCAATGCCACCGAAACGCTCAAGGCCGATCCCATCGTCGCCAAACTTCTGTCCAAGGCCGGCAAAAAACCGTACGCCGACGAACTGGCCAAGTACACGCAGGACGGCAAGTTCCGACGCCTCGTCAAAAAGAAGGACAAACTTACCGACATCCTCGACCCGGTCGATTCTTCCCGCTTCGATGCGTTCGCGCAAGCCCTCCTCGACGCCGCCAAACACGACGAGCGACTCGCCAAACTCATGCCCGACACTGACCTGAAACAATTGCGCAAGAAGATCAAGGACGTCGTCCGGCGGACGCGGGTCGATTCGTCCGGGTCGCAGGGATTGTTCAAATACCTCGTCCTGCTCGAAAAACCCTTCTCCGGCGTCGATCACGACATCATCGTCTACCTGAAACAGGAAATCCCCACCGCCGCCGAGCGGTCGGGCATCGTCCCCCTCGACCCCCGCTCCCCCGGCGAGCGCTGCGCCGCCGACATGGACAAAATGACCGACCCCCGCGCATTCATCTGCTCCTGGGCCGAACTCGCAGGCAAATCCTACTGGGTCTCGTTCAAGGAACCGTGGAGCGACGAGATCGCGTTCGACGACGTGAAGAACCTGGACCAGCTCACGCAGATGGCAGTCATCTGGGGCAACGTCGTCGGTGCCACCCACCGGGACGAAGGCCGGTTCCAGATCATCCTGCCCCGCCTGACGCCCGCCGTCCAAACCCAGATCCGCGACCGGGCGGCATCCTATCTGACCTACCAGCAGGCCGCGTTTACCAGCTTTACGCAGTCGCCACAAACAGCGCAATTTATCGCTACAGTCGCTGAAGCGATCAGACGCATCGAATCAAATTGAATTGTTCACATTTTCTTCTTCTGAACTTAGCGCTTTCCGTCTTTGACCCCAACATTCCACCCCTAGATTGCGCCCCGTTGCGGGAGACGTTTCCCGAAAGATTGACAGGTTACCCAATTACACGCCCCCACTTGCGGGCGGGAGAGAACAGAATGCTTCGATCTACCCTTCTATCCGCGGCCGCAATTCTCGCGATCGCGCCGACCACTCAGGCCGCGCTGGTCATCACCGAAGTGATGTCGAACACCTCCCACGGCGGTGGGGTCGCCAACGGCGACTGGTGGGAACTAACCAACACCGGCCCCTCCGCGGTCGATCTCAGCGGGTACGGCTGGGACGACGACGCCACCTTCGCCGGCAGTGCAATCTTCCCCAACGGCACTTCCATCGGCATCAACGAACGCCTCCTCGTTGTCGATGAAAACAGCACAAACGAGCCGGGCTTCAAGACCGCATGGAACATCCCCGCGAGCGTGCAGGTTCTGAACTCCACCGAGATGGGCTCCTTCTCCGGCCTCGGTTCGGGTGGCGACCTGATCAATGTCTTCGACACCGGTGGAGCCTTGGTGACGGGCGTGACATTCGG